>CAVXOO010000386.1:0-3881 GCA_963762945.1 uncultured Acidobacteriaceae bacterium
TGCAATTCCACGGGACGCATGGCCACCGGCGTGACCGGCCCGTGCGCCAGCAGGATGGGCAAGGCGTTCACATGGGCCAGCAACACATCGCGGTAGACGCGGGCCGCGGTGAGAATGCGCTCCTGCGGCGGCCTGGCGGGATTGTCGGCCGTGAGATCGATCGCGCCCATCACCGCCTCCACAATTGCGTCGAGGAGGGCCTGCTTGTTGGGCAGGTGATAGTAGACCGCCATCGGATCCATGCCAAGTTCCGCGCCCAGGCGGCGCATGGAGAGCGCTTGGAGGCCGTAACCGTCGACAATCCTGAGCGCCGCGGCTACGATTTGCCCGCGCTCGAGCGGAGCCGCCGCGGCTTCCCGGCGTTTGCGAGCCACGGGCCCACCGGCAAAGCTGGGAACGGCTTTCGCTGCCAGCGCGCCCCGCGCAACTGCGCGCTTTTTCTTCCCCTTCAGCACGGTCTTTCGCGCCTTCACGCGGCTCATACGCTTCCTTTCAAACATCGCCATTGTAGGGCACCGGCGGATAATCGGCGCAAGACAAAGAAGATACCTGGCAGGCCGGATCTTGTCGAAAGATTCATCTTCACGGATCTTGACAAATTGATTCTACACCGTAGAATTGATTCCAGGTAATCGATTCTACACCGTAGAACAAATACCGCCGAACAAAAGGGGCTTCCGCCATGCGCATTACCATCCTCAACGGAGAGCCAGATCCAGCCTCGCCCTTTGACGCCTATCAGGCCCTGCTTGCCGGTCGCCTCCAAGCTCTCGGTCATACGGTCGAGAAGCTCGACCTGCGCGCCCTGGACATCAAAGGCTGCAGCGGCTGCTTTGGTTGCTGGGTAAAAACGCCGGGGGAGTGCATAAAGCGCGACGACTCCGCCACGGTTTGCCGCGCCGCCATTCGCTCCGATCTGCTGCTATTGGCCTCGCCCATGACCATGGGTTTTACCACTGCCCTGCTTAAGCGCTCGGCCGACCAGATGATTCCGCTTTTGCATCCCTACTTTGTTGTCGAAGGCGGCGAGATTCACCATCGCGCCCGCTACGCTCGCTATCCCAAGCTCGGCCTTCTGGTCGGCGCGGGCCCGGATACGGACACTGAAGACATTGAGATCGCGACCGCGATGTGGCGGCGAATGGCGCGCGATATGAAGTCGACGCTGGCGTTCACTGCGGTTGCCGACCGCGCTGCCGAGGAGATGGCCCATGAAATCGCTCTTGCTGCTTAATGGCTCGCCGCGCGGCGAGCGTTCGAACTCGATGAAGATGCTTTCGCGCGTGGCTGAGGGCTGGGTGCGTGGCGGAGGCGCGCCGCCGGAGGTGCTGCACATCGTGCGCCGCGTGCAATTCCAGCGCGCCATTGAGGCGTTCGCCGCAGCCGATGTCGTCCTGCTCGGCATGCCGCTCTACACAGACGCCATGCCGGCCATTGTCATGGCATTCATCGAGGCGTTGGCGCCGCGCGTGGTGGCGGCGCGCGCCGGCGAATCCAATCCCACGCTTGCTTTTCTCGTGCAGGGCGGATTTCCCGAGGCCGCGCACTCGCGGCCGCTCGAGCGCTATCTCGCAAAGCTCGCTGCACGCCTGGGCTCGCCCTATGCGGGCACGATGGTGCGCGGCGGCGGCGAAGCCCTGCAGGCCATGCCCGAGCAGGCCAACAGAAAACTGTGGGCACGGCTCACGATCCTGGGCGAACAACTGGCGCGCGATGGCCGCTTCGGCGCGGCGGAGTTAAAAGCCGTTGCCGGCATCGAGCGTTTTTCTCGCTTTGGCGTCTTCCTTGCATCGCTGGCGTGCAGGATTCCGGCCATTCAGTTCTATTGGAACAGCCAGTTGAAGAAAAACGGTGCATGGGGACAAAAGTTTGCCGCTCCGCACGGTCCAGCGTTCGAGGAGTGAATTGGCACCGCCGCCCGGCTGGTGCTGGGAATCATTCTGTTTGTGCTGATCCATCACCATCTGTGGATCGCGTCCATCATCGTCTTCGCCCTGGCCGCGATCACCGATTGGCTGGACGGCTACCTGGCCCGCAAGCAAGGCTTGACCAGCACGCTGGGCCGCAATCTCGATCCGCTGGTCGACAAGGTGGTCATGTGCGGCGCCTATATCTTCCTGGTGCCGGTCGAGGACTCCGGGGCTGACCGCCTGGATGGCCACGGTGGTGATGGCCCGCGAGCTGATCATCACCAGCCTGCGCAGCTTCATGGAAACGCTGGGGGCGAATTTCGGGGCCGACTGGCTGGGCAAGATCAAGATGGTGCTGCAATGCGGGGCCCTGTTCGCCGTTTTCGTGGCCCTGCACACGCAAGAGATGGACATGCCGGTGTTTCAGATCATTCGCGACATCTTCGTCTACGCCATGCTGGCTGCGACGGCCCTGAGCGGGGCTCAGTATTTGTGGCGGGCGTTTGCGCTGTGGAAACCCAATGAATCGTGAGGCATGTGCGAGGTATGGCGAGCCGAGCCCCGTAAGGGGCCGGTATTTGGCACGCGTCCAAACCGGCCCCTTACGGGGCTCGGCTCGCCAATATTAGCGCATGCCTGGAGAAGTAACCATGCTTGGATTCGCCATCGTCGGCTGCGGCATGATCGCTCGCTTCCACGCCCGCGCCCTGGCCGACGTTCCCGGCACCGCCCTCAAGGCCGTCGTCAGCCGTTCGCAGGCCAACGCCCAGAAGATGGTCAAGGAACTCAAGCTGACTCCTGCGATGCGGCTACCGATCTGGACGCCGTGCTGGCCCGCAAGGACATCCACGTCGTCATCATCACCACGCCCTCCGGCGCTCACATGGAGCCGGCCGTCGCGGCGGCGGCGGCGGGCAAGCACGTCGTCGTCGAAAAGCCGCTGGAAATCACGCTGGAACGCTGCGATCGCATCATCGACGCCTGTGCTCAAGAATCGCGTCCAGCTGTGCACCATCTTTCCCTCGCGCTTCGGCGACGCCAATCAGGAGCTGAAGAAGGCCGTCGGCAGCCGGGCGATTCGGCCGCTTGACGCTGGGCGAAACGACGTGCAAATGGTGGCGGCCGCAATCGTACTACGACGAAGGCGGCTGGAAGGGAACCCTGGCCCTCGACGGCGGCGGCGCCCTCATGAACCAGGCCATTCACAACGTCGATCTGCTGCAGTGGCTCATGGGCCCGGTCACGCACATCACCGGCTTCACCGCCATGCTCGCCCATGAACGCATCGAGGTGGAAGACACGGCCGTGGCCTGCCTGCGTTTCGCCAACGGGGCGCTGGGCGTGATCCAGGCCACGACCAGCGTCTGGCCGGGCTTGCCCAAGACCATCGCCATCCACGGCGACAAGGGCAGCGCCGTCATCGAGCAGGACGATCTGCTGCGCTGGGAATTCACGCCGGAACTGGCCGAGGACGCAGCTCGATTCGCCAACGTTTCGCCCAGAAGACCGGGGCCTCGGGCGGCTCCAGCAATCCGGCGGCGATTTCGCACGTCGGCCACGCCCGCCAGCTGGCCGATTTCGTCCGAGGCCATCACCACCGGCAGGCCGCCGCTCGTCGATGGCCGCGAGGGACGCAAGGCGGTCGAGATCATCCTGGCCATCTACCAGTCGATGGCGACGGGTCGGGTGGTGGAGTTGAAGAAATAGGCAGCCTTGTGCTAGTCCTTAAATAAGCGAGCGCCGATTGGTTGCGAGGCATTGTTTTCGGAAGCGCGAGAGGTGCAGTTTTTCCGCGGCCGCCTGGGGAGGTGGCTGGACACAAGCGTCAGCTGACGTGTGGTATGGTTGGTCTCTTTCTGCAATCTGAGTTGCGTTTGGGGCCGTGAGGGATCGGAGCATCCGGACTCCGACTTCGTCGATGTTATGGTCAGCAACGCAGGACTTCCGCCAGACGAAAGAAGGTCGGCAGGT
>CAVXOO010000387.1:0-9515 GCA_963762945.1 uncultured Acidobacteriaceae bacterium
GACGCATTGCTCGCAGCGAAGGAGGGTCACATCTCCGCCGGCTCAGCAAAGGGCGCCCTGGCGGACGTCATCGATGCACTTTATCAGGGGACAAAGCTGAAAGATCACCGCGCCGCCCTAGGGGCCGCGAGGTCCTTTATTAAGGAATTCCGAAACGCGGCGAGCCACCCGGCCAAGACCGCGAAACAGGCGGCGGACAATATGCGCAAGTGCCGTCAGGGATTCTACGACTCGATTGGAACGTCAATAAAGCTACGTAAAGTATTCCAAGCGATGGGCTACACACTGACGGTACATGTTACGCAATAGCGCTGGTCTCTATTCCCGTCGGGTCCTCCCGATTCCAGCGATGAGGCCGGTCCCACTGTACACCGCAGCGCCCCGGAGTGGGCGCGCCCCAGACCGCCGCTCGTTTTGCCGATGATTTCGCCGTTCCTGCTACCGTGGAACTGGGTTACGATTCCCCGGAAAACCGTCCGGCAGTTCGAGAATGTACCACCGAAAATTGCGATCACTTGTCTGCCGGGGCCGGCTTCTTATGCTCCACGAAGGCGTGTGCCTGGTGACAGCTCACACACGTCCTGCCCTGCATGAATGGATCGGATTTGAGTTGGGCCACCTGATCGGAGTGACAGGTCTCGCAGGTGCTTAACCCCGGCTTGCCCGCGAAGTCCTTATCTGTTGTCTCGCCATGGCACACGGCGCATTCCACACCGTTGGTGGCATGCGGGCTGGCTTTCCATTGCTCGTAGATCGCCTTGTGGCAGGTGGCACAGGTATCCCCGGCTGGAATCAACCGATGGAATATATGCGTGGCTTGCTGCTGCTGAGCCATGGCAGGTTGGTTGGCAGCAGCCAAAAAGAGCAGAGCAAGCAGGGCGGAGCCGAAGATACACGCGCGGAAACGATTCACGGAAAAATCCTCCTGAGTAGAAGCTCCGAGTGTGAAATCGAAAGTGCCTCCCAATCTGTGATACACATCACATCTCACCAGAACTACATCACATCTCACCGGAATCTGACCTTCGCCGGGGAGACTCGGGGGAGCGGTCCCGCCAAACACCCCAGCGCCCAGGAACGGGCTGCGGCGGGTGGCCTCGGTCTCGGTGGCGGGTGGCCTCGGTCTCGACGCCCCAAAAACCACCCCGAGGGTGCCCCCGGTCCCTCGCTCTTGGGGACCGGGGAGACTCCTGCGGCATCGGTCGTGGAAAACGCCCGGCTGCCCAGGAATCGGCCCGCCCCCGGACCGCCGCCCGTTTTGCCGATTATTTCGCCGTTCCTGCTACCTTAAAAGTGGGTTTCGACTCCCCAAAAACCGGCCGGGGGCGAGAAATTAAAGAAAGAAAAAAATCACACATACCCCAGGGGGGTATATTTGAAATAATAACTCTTTTATAATCAGTAACAATGCCTCAAAAATAGGGCGAAAAACGGTCAAAATTCGTCGGATTTCGTCGAAATTTGTCGCCCCGCAGAAATGATTTCCACAGGCCTCTATTTTTACCGCAATATGGTACTCAGCCGAACATCGGCTAAAGCATTGATTCCACTGCGCTAGAACGTTCCTGAGCCGACACGCCGGGGTCGCGGTCCCCCGATTCAACCAAGTCCCTCGATTCGGCAACGCGCCCTGGCAGATCGGCGCTCGGGCTATACTCTGGAACCAATTCCTTGAGGACAGCCAGCAGGCGGCTGGTATCACGAGTCTCGCAGAGGCAGCGCAGCTCGTCCACCCACATATGGATGTCGCCTTCCGGCGCACCTTTGCCCACAAAGATGCGCACTTTCTCGTGTTCGGTTGGAATCGTATCCTCGAGCAGTGTGCTGAGTTCTTCGTAGAGCTTTTCGCCCGGTCGCATCCCGGTGAATTGGATCTGGATATCTTTCTCCGGCTTCAAGCCCGACAACAGAATCAGATTCCTGGCCAGATCGACGATCTTGACCGGCTGGCCCATCTCCAGAGCGCAGATCTGGCCGCCGGTTGCGACGGCCGACGCTTGCAACACAAGCTGACACGCCTCGGGAATCGTCATGAAGAATCGCCGCATCTCAGGATGCGTTACGGTGACAGGTCCTCCGGCCGCGATTTGCTTCATGAAGATCGGGATCACGCTGCCGTTCGAGCCCAACACGTTGCCAAAACGAACCGCGACGTAGCGGGTGCGGCCGTTTTCGAGTGCGAGCAGAATCAGTTCGGCAACGCGCTTGGTCGCGCCCATGACGCTGGCCGGACGGACGGCTTTGTCTGAGGAAATCAGCACGAAATCTTCGACGCCGTGATTGGTTGCGGCGAGAGCCAGGTTGTAAGTCCCGATAACATTGTTTTCGACGGCCTCGACGACGTGTGTCTCCATGAGGGGAACGTGCTTATACGCCGCGGCATGATAGACGATGCTCGGTCTGTATTGGCGAAGAACACCCTCCAGGCGCGCACGGTTTTGAATGTTCCCGATCTCGGGGTAGAAGTAAATTTGCGGGAATCTTTCTTTCATTTCGCGATCGATCTCGAACAGCGGAGACTCGGCAATCTCAAATCCCACGATCCCGGCAGGGTCGAAGCGCGCAATCTGCCGGCAAAGTTCGGATCCGATGGATCCAGCAGCCCCGGTTACAAGTACGACCCTTCCCTTGAGCACATCGCGAATACGACTTACCTCAAGCCGCACCGGATTTCGCCCAAGAAGATCTTCGACGGCAACTTCGCGAATCTGGCCAGCCAGGCCGCGCTCTTCAACCACCTCTACGAGCGAGGGCACGGTCTTCGACTCCACTCCCACGGCACGACACAACTCCAGAATCCTGGTCATCGCAACGCCCGTCGCCGAGGGAATGGAAATCAGGATGATTGTGACACCGTGCTTTTTCACGAGTACCTCTAATTCGTCGCCACCACCGAGTACGGCAGTGCCACTAATAAGCAGGCCGTTCTTCTCCCGGTCGTCGTCGATAAATCCACAAACACGATACGCCAACCTTGAATTGTTCCGAATCTCTCTGAGCAGAGTAATGCCAGCGTCCCCGGCTCCGTAGATTAGCGCTTTCCTCTCCTGAACAATGCGCTGTCTGCCAAGTGCGGCTTCGCCAACCATGCGAACCATTAAACGCAGTCCAGCCTGCGCCCACACGAGAACCCAGCGCATTGCGTGCGGCCACGCGACGGATTTCCGCTTCTCATGCATATTTGCCGCCATGTTATTCCACAATACTCTGTTGCGGGCGGCCCGTTCCATTGCATCGCTCTCGAGCCTCGGAAGAGCACGCGCCTCGAAAAGCAATTCATGGGATAGCCACGCCTGGTGGGTCCAGAGCAGTCGCGGAGACTTTATGCACCGAATGGACTAACTTCTAATTGATTCCCTATACAGGTGGAGTCCGGTGATCCACGGTCGCGCCGATATCTGCAACTATCTTCTCGAAATTCTCGCGCATTCACGTTCGTGGCTAAGCCCTGCTCAGCGCCAATTGCTGTTGACGGCCGGCCATGTCACTCGGAACCGGCGGGCGCAGAATCTCGAGGTCTTCGATGTCCACTTCAAGCGAAAAACACTGGCCTGGCGCGGAGATTGCCATGATGACTTTCGATTGCCGGCGGAGGTCGGTCACGACGCCCATCGCGCCCTCAAAGACTCCTTTAAGCACCCGCACTGGGCTGCCCAGCGGCACGGCCGGGTGGGGCCGCAGCGAGCATCCGCTCGCCAAGCCCTCGCGAATCCGGCCCATCTCCATCTCGCTCACGGTATCGCGCTCGGTATTGCCGAGCAGGCGGAGCACTCCGGGAATACTGATCACGGAGAGCCTGGCTTCCGGCGCAAAACGCACGAACACATATCCCGCAAACAGCGGCCGCTCCAGGCAAACTTCACGATCGGTCCATCGCGAGCGCTGCCTGTAAACCGGGAGATAGTGCTCCGCGGAACGCGCAGTCAGGTGCTGAGTAACTCGCTTTTCGTGATTCGTAATAACGTGGAGGACACTCCACCGGCCCTCGTGCATTGTTCGCTCCCTCTCAACCAGGACAGCAGATACAGGGCCCTCGCCCCTCGGCGATGACCGCTGCATTGAAATCAATCCGCCAAATGGCGTCAGTTTTCAAAGAAAGGACACGTGCTACGAACAACAAAGATTACTGAGGAAAAAATCCGTCTCCGGAGAATCTAACTCGCACTGAAGGGCTTGCCTGTGCTCAAACGGTTAAGCCCATCAGTATTTTAACCAATAAGATGCATGTCTGCTGCGAAAAGATGGATGCTTGATTCGAGACAACGAAGATCGCCGAGGAAAAAATCCGCACCGGGAAAAACTTGCACTAAGAATTTATCTTGCTTGTACTCTCTGTGAAATCCATTAGACCTTCGCGCCGCAACATAATAATGTGACTCGCATCACTACGAAAGGCCGTTGGAACAAAGATGGCGCCGTCCTCTATCTCCGGGAAAGCGCTCTGCCGCAGTTCGAGAGCCGTGGTCAAATTCGAAATCTCCACAAGCTGAAATGGGGCGGTCTGTTTAGACAGTCAAATCATACACCGGCCGCCCTCGCCGCATACGGTTCGGCCCCATGAAGGCATTTCCAAGTGTAAACATTTTCAAGATAGGCGCGAATCCGGGCGCGTGCCCGCTCCAGCCGGCCGCTTCGGCCAATGAGATGATAATCACGATGGGTCGCGCCAGAGTTACAGGTCAACATCGGATCTTAGAGAGGTGATCGAAACGAATTCTTCCCCATATTTCGCGAGCTGACGGTTATTACCGCGCGGCGCCTTTACGACGGAAGCCATCTCGTCGACCGTTGGCCCTGACGGAACTCTCGTGGCTTCGTTTCTGAACGGCAGGCTGGTTTCTTCGCCGGGTGCGGCTTGATTTCTTAGAAGGTGCGTGAACTCTCAAGGGAGCTAAGTGGGAAACATGAAAAGATCGGGATTGCGCAAGATGGCCGCAGGATGCGCTTTGGCGCTCGCCGCGCTGGGCGCGGCCGCGCAGGAGTCTTCGCGCGAATATGCCGTGATTGGCTATGTCTTTCCGCGCGGCAGCCTGCTCGCGCCCGGCCAGATCGACGCCCACAATCTCACGCGCATCAATTATGCATTTGCCACAATCGAGGACGGCCGTCTTGCCGCCGGGTCGCCCCCGAACGCGCAGAATCCTGACGCGCCGAGTATTGACGCGCAGAATCTTGCCGTTCTCACCAGCCTGCGCAAGCAGAATCCCTCGCTCACGGTGCTGGTTTCGGTGGGCGGATGGCTCGGGTCGGGCGGCTTCTCCGACATTGCACTCAGCGCACAATCGAGAAATGTGTTCGTCGAGAGTGCAGTCGAATTTCTCCGCCGCTACAATCTCGACGGCCTCGACGTGGATTGGGAATATCCCGGCATGCCCGGCGCAGGCAATACTTTTCGCCCGGAAAACACGCACAATTTCACTCTGCTGCTCCAGGACCTGCGCGCGCGCTTCGACCAGGAAGAAAAGGCAACCGGCAGAAAACTGTTTCTCACCATTGCCGCCGCGGCGTTCAGCGACTATCTTGCGCACACCGAAATGGAGCAGGTTGAACGCTACGTCGATACCGTGAATCTGATGGCCTACGACTACGCGATGCCGTCCGCCGGCGCTGTCACCAGTCACAATGCTCCGTTGTTTTCGAATCCCGCAGCGCCCAGCCAGCTTTCTGCCGACGCTTCGGTGCGCGCCTTTGTGAGCGCGGGTGTGCCTTCCCGCAAGATCCTTATCGGAGTTCCCTTTTATGGATATGTGTGGGAACAGGTTGCGGATCGCAATCACGGTCTCTTCCAGCCCGGCAAAGCCGCGCCAGGCAATTTCGCACCAGTGAGCGCCATCCAGCAGGACCTGCTTGGCCACGGCTTTGTGCGCTACTGGGACGAGGCGGCCGGCGCTGCATATCTCTACAGCGCCCAGCAGCAGGAATTTGTCTCGTATGAAGACGCCGAATCGCTCACCGCCAAGTGCGCGTATATCAAGACGCACAAGCTCGGCGGAGCGATGGTCTGGCAGTATCTCGACGATCCCTCCGGCGCGCTTCTCGAGATCATGACTCGCGCTCTAAGCAAGCCTCCCTCGCAATAATTCTTCGCATCCAGATCAGGAGGTCGTGACGCTGCGATAACGGCGGAGCAGGACTGCGCCCGTGAGGAAGACAGCGGTGAGGGCGAGGCCGTCCCAGAGGCCGGTGCTCCAGAGGAACTGCAACGGCGTGAGGTTTGAGAGAGGGTTCATGAAAAGCATGTTGGGAGGCATGCCGCCTTCCGGGCCGGCGTGGAAGCGGTAGGCGAGGAAGTTGGAAAAGTAGTGGGTATTGAAGGCGATTTTTTCCACGATGACGATGACTGTTGGCGGCATGGTGGCCCAGAGAAACGCTCCGCGCCGCGACCAGGCAGAGACCAGCAGCAGGTAGCCGAAGATGGGCGCGTACCAGAGCGCGTGAACGGTGAGCAGGTGATAAAGGAGCATGAGCCACATCTGACCGAGGAAGAAATGAGTCCAGAGAATGGCGACATCGAATCCGGTTCCAACAAGAACGGCCGACATGAGCAGGAGTAACAACCATTGCGTAACCACGGTGACGACGAAGGCGATAACGGGAATGAAGAACGATGGGGATGGTCGCCTTGGAGAGAACGGTGATCGCGTCCGAGACCGGCATGGATTTCCAAAAGAGGATACTGCGGTCGCGGCGATCGGATTGCAGCGCGGAAAGGGAGTAGAAGAAAGCGACGATGAACGTGACGGCCATTAGGGCGAGCGCCGCGGAGCTGAAGGCCATCTGCACGTTGGCGAGTTGATGGGCGGCGTCGAGGTTCAAGCCGGCGCGGACGATGTCGCGCAGGCGGTACGCCCCGATGAGAAAACCGGCAACGACAAGCCCCGCAACCGTCCAGGGAACGATGTAGAGAGAGCGATGCTCCCAGAACTCGCGCAGCAGAGACCAGTAGAAGCAGCGGGCAGGCGAGATGTACCGCGGAATCATGTGCGCGTGCGGAGAAGCTTCTGCCGCGGTGACGGTCCGGGCGTCGGATGGAGTTGTCATTGAGCCACTCCTTGATCTGGCTTGGGATCTGGATTGGGAGCAGAGCTGGATTTGGAGGCGGGCTGCGAAGGTTGAGGCGGAGCAGCGTAAGCCTGATTGCCGATGGTGGCGACGAAGAGATCGGCGAGATTGGGAGTGTGGACGTTGCCGAGGGCGGCGAGCTCGCGGCGGTCGACGCCATCGTAGAGGAAGATGCGGCGGCCGAGGATTTCGCGCTCGTTGACGGGACGAAGGGCGCGCGCGGCGGCCAGATACTGCGGCGCAACCTCGACTTCAGAGCAGCTCGATTCCAGATCGTCCATGGCGCGGTTGAAAACGATGCGGCCGTGATCGATGAACAGCACGTCGGTAAGAATGTTCTGGATCTCTTCGACCTGATGAGTGGTTACAAGGATGGTGCGCGTGGCATCGAAGTAGTCGGTGAGGAGCGACTCGTAGAACTGCTTGCGGTAAAGGATGTCGAGGCCGAGGGTGGGCTCGTCGAGAACGAGGAGGCGGGCATCGATGGCCATGACCAGAGCCAGGTGCAGTTGCGCGACCATGCCTTTCGAGAGCTCGCCGACACGAGAGTGCGGCTTGATGACAGTACGTGCGAGAAAGCGCTCGGCTTTGCCGCGATCGAAGCGGGGATGGACGCCTGCGACGTAATCGACCGCCTGCGAAACGCGCAGCCAGCGCGGGAGGACGGCGACATCGGCGATGAAGCAAACGTCGCGCGTGAGCAGATCGCGCTGGGTCCAGGGATCGAGGCCGAGGACGCTGAGGCCGCCCTTGTAGGGAGTGAGGCCGAGAACGGCATGCAGCGCAGTAGTCTTGCCCGCGCCGTTGAGGCCGATGAGGCCCACGATGCGGCCCTCAGGAATGGCGAGATCGACGCCGTCCAGGGCGATGGTTTCGCCGTATGATTTGCGCAGTCCGCAAGCTTCAATGCAGTTCATAAGATCAGCGTTCCTCCTGGGGAGGGGTGGTGTTCGCGTTGGCGGATTGCGTGTTGGCCGCGGATGCCAGAGCGGCGTCGCCGGGGTAATCGGGAAGTTCGGTCGGTGTGAGGCCGAGGCGGCGGATGGTGGCGCAGATCCGGGGCCACTCTTCCGTGAGGAATTTCGTGCGTTCGGCTTTGAGCAACATGGCAAGCGCTCCCGAATTGATGTACATGCCGCGGCCGCGGCGGGTTTCGACCAGGCCTTCGTCAACCAGTTCCTGATAGGCCTTGAGGACGGTGAGAGGGTTGACGCGGTACTCGGCTGCAACGGTGCGCACGGAGGGCAGAGGGTCGCCCTCCTTGAGCACCGCGTCGAGAAGCATGGCGGCGACGCGATCGCGAAGCTGGCGGTAGATCGGCTGATTGTCGTTCCACTCAAGGTCCATCGGGTTTCCTCAATCGATCCTGGCTAGGGTCGCCGTTATTTGCCGCGGCGGTCCAGGCATTGTTCGCGTTGCTTACTTGGAGCGGGTGAGATCCATGTGACCGGTCATGAGTTTGCCGTCGGGAGTCTGGAAGCTCCACTCCTCGCTGTGATGGTTCGCGTCAATGAAAGTGAAAGCCACATGCTGCATGTGGCCCTTGTCGAGCGGGCCGGAGACATCGATGAAATCAAAGTCGAAGGTGTTGCCGTCGGGCGAAATGCGGGCGGCAAAGCGGGGACGATTGCCGGCGTCGCAATAGTGGGTCACCAGAAGGCGGTCGCCATCGAGATAAAACATGGTGATGGGATCGTCGGGGCGTCCCGGCATGGTCATCTCGTGGTGGATGGCGTTGCCGGTCGAGGTGACGCGGAGTACGACATGAACGGGCATGGCCGGCATGGAGGGTGCGCCGGGCATGGGCATGGTGACAGCGCCGTCCCAAGTGCCGGCGAGGGTCTTTAGCTGGTCGAAGGATTTTTGCGCGGCGGAGGAGTTCTGCGCGATTGAAGGGTTTTGCGCAACGGGTGGGGGTTGCGTGCTGGTTTGCGCCGATGCGGCCGCGGTAAGCGAGAAAAGCAGAATGGGCAGGATGGAGCGGATCGGGTTCATAGGAGATTTCCTTTCATGCGGGTTTGCGTGTCAACAAGAGACGGGGCGCGAAACCGCGATCGCGCCGTTTTGCTCCGTCCAGCGTTCCTGATCGACGCCTTTGACGATGAGCCAAATCGTCAGCGTTATCTCTGCGGCGGCGCCTGGAATCACGTTGTATGGGCTGAGAGAATTGCCGAATGGCTGCCGGAGAAACGTAAGGTACCCTGCGCCCGCGCACACCATCAACACCCCGATAAAGCGAGGCATGAAGGAAGAGTGGATGATCAGATATCCGATGAGAAGGCAGTAGAAGCCAAAATAGACCATGAAATGCACCCCAGGAATCGGTGGAACGTGAACCACCCAGTTCCCCACGATGCATCCCGTCATACTGAACAGTGCCGCGATGAAAGAAACACTCTGGCTCACTGGTTTAGCAATATGACAAATGAGTTAAGAAGTGGACCACATAACAC
>CAVXOO010000388.1:0-5722 GCA_963762945.1 uncultured Acidobacteriaceae bacterium
ACGAGACCGCGACGCTGACCTTCTCCGCAAGCTCGCGCAAAAATGGCGCCATCAGGTCCGGTCCCAGCGAGCAGTTCAATCCCACGGCCAGCGGCCGCGAATGTTCCACCGCATTCCAGAACGCTGCAATCGTCTGCGCAGAAATCATGGTCTCGCCGCCGCGACCCACGGCTGCTGAAACGATCACCGGCAACTCGCGGCCTTTCGTGGCGGCGTCCTGTTCGTCGAAGACCTCGCGAATCGCCACCAGCGCAGCCTTGGCGTTCAGCGAGTCGAAGATGGTCTCGACCAGCAGCAAATCCGCCCCACCCGCAATCAGCGCCCGCACCTCGTCCGCATACGCCGTCTTCACCTGGTCGAAGGTCACCACGCGAAATCCCGCGTCGTCGGCGTCGGGAGAATTTGACAGCGACACCGTCAGCGGACCCAACGCGCCAGCCACAAACCGCTGCCGTCCAGTTTCATTGCCAACGCGATCGGCCCACTCCCGCGCCTGCCGCGCCGACTGCTCGTTGATCTCCCAGGCCAGACCCTTCAGGAATTCGTCCTCAATCACCTTCTGGTAAAACTCCGGATTCTTTCGCCCTCCACGCTCGCGCGGATCGTCCACAAAAAACTCGCTCTGCGCAATCGTGGTGGCTCCGAAAGTATTGGTCTCGATAATGTCGGCTCCGGCTTCGAGAAAACGGCGGTGAATGTCGCCGATCAGCTTGGGCTGAGTAAGCGTAAACAAATCTCCGTTGTTGAGCAGGTCTTTTTTTGCATCCTTAAATCGCTCGCCGCGAATGTCCGCCTCTTTCATCCCGTAGGTGCGGATGGTCGTGCCCGTGGCGCCATCGATGATGGCGATGCGGCTCTCCAGAATCTTTGCGAGCGGATGAATGGACGCGTTAGTCATTTCTTCCCCACGGTTTACGCCTTGCTCCTCCAGCATATCGAACGCGGGGCCCGTCACGAGTAGATTCGCGCCGAACGGCGCACATCGGCGCTGGACGGCCGCTACCGCTGCCCGAATGGAGGAGTGATTTCGTAAAGCTCGCGATTTATTGATCCGGACTTCAAATCGTGCCGTGCTATCCCACCCATTCCGCACAAGACGCGGAATGGATGGGGCACCCAATCTTCAGTATTTACAGGCCGGATCAATTTGGGAAGATGCTCGTGGCGATTTCAAGTTTTGCAAAGGTCAGTCGTGCTCTCGTCCAAAAGACCGCCGCGCGCAGCGCTCACTCGCCCAGCATGATGCGCTGGATGTGCGAAGCGCGGCCGGTCGTGGGATCGCAGGTGACGAGTGTGGCGCACATCTTGGGGTTTCCCTTGGCGGCTTCGAACTTGCCCGGCATTCCACTTAGGAATTTGTGCAGAACCATTTCCTTTTCGACGCCGATGACGCTGTCGTAGGGACCGCTCATGCCCACATCGGTCTGGTAAGCGGTGCCGTTGTGCAGGATGCGCTCGTCCGCGGTGGGAATGTGCGTGTGCGTGCCCAGAACCGCCGTCGCGCGGCCGTCGAGATACCATCCCATCGCGACCTTTTCGCTCGTGGCTTCGGCATGAAAGTCGACCACGATCACTTTGGCCTTGATCCCGGCCAGCAGCGCATCGGCCTTGCGAAAGGGATCGTCGATCGGAGTCATGAAGACGCGGCCTTGGAGCTGCATCACGGCGTAATCCACGCCGCTCGCGGTAGTGCCCTCGAAGACCCCGTGGCCCGGCGCTCCCGGCGCAAAGTTCGCGGGACGCACAATGCGCCGCGGCCGGTCCACACTCACACTCACACTCACGCTCGCACTATTGGCGGCCACACGTCCGGCTGGGCTTTCCGGCGCGGCCGAGTTCATGTAGTCGATCAGCTCTTTCTTGTCCCACACGTGGTTGCCCATGGTGAGCACGTCTGCGCCGAGGTCGAAGAGGTCCTCGGCGATCTGCGGCGTCAAGCCAAAGCCGCCGGCCGCATTCTCCGCGTTAATGATCGTAAGTTCGACTTGGTGCGCCTCGCGCACGTGGCCGATGTGCTCGCGCACGATCCTGCGTCCCGCGCTGCCGAAGATGTCGCCGACGAATAGAATGTTCAAAAACAGCTCCTAGCTTCTAGCCTCTAGCTTCTAGCTGTGCCGGCGGAGTTGGCGGCGCTCGCGGATCGAAGGAGAGAAAAGCAACCGCAGATCCTTCGACTCCTCGCTACGCTCGTCGCTCAGGATGACACTTCATCGTGATGCGAAGTTCTGAATCAACATACCAAAGTGGGAGAGCACAAACCCCAACTCGCCTTTTCAACTCATCACTAAAATGGGTGCCCCACATCTCGATTCTGAGATGTGGGAAAGCACGAACCTCAACCAGCCGGTTCCTCGGTCCCTTGTTCCCTTGTTCCCTCGTTCCCTGTCTTTCTCATCAGCGGAAA
Organism: uncultured Acidobacteriaceae bacterium; assembly: GCA_963762945.1. Classification (GTDB taxonomy): domain Bacteria; phylum Acidobacteriota; class Terriglobia; order Terriglobales; family Acidobacteriaceae; genus Telmatobacter. Next base: position 2,405 of record CAVXOO010000388.1, read on the forward strand.
CAAAATCACGTCGCGAATCGACTTTGAGCCGGTCAGGAGCATCACGAGGCGATCGATGCCGATGCCTTCGCCACCGGTGGGCGGAAGGCCGTAGGCCAGAGCGCGGACGTAATCTTCGTCCATGGCGTGGGCTTCGTCGTCGCCGCGTGCCTTTTCGGCGAGTTGCTGCTCGAAGCGCTTGTGCTGCTCGACGGGATCGTTCAACTCGCTGAAGGCGTTGCCAAGTTCAAACCCACCGCAGTAGATCTCGAAGCGCTCCACCCAATCGGGATCGTCTGGCTTCTGCTTCGAAAGTGGTGAGACGGCGGTCGGGAACTCATAGATGATCGTGGGTTGGATTAGGTGCTCTTCGGCGACGGCTTCGAATAACGTTGCAATCGCTTTACCTAAAGGCATGCCTCTCTGCATTTCCCCCAGCAGGTAATCGAAACCATGAATGTGCCGCTGTGCAGGGATACTCATGTTATCGATGGGCATGATTGGGAGGATTCGTTCGCCGTCAGCATTTGAATCCGGATAATTCGGGTTGAGAATACGGATCGATCGAGTTAGTACTTCTGTGAGGCTTGTATCGATTTCTTCAATCAGTGGTGGATTGCCGAGCTCATCAGGCCAGAACTCTACGATGGCCTCTCTCATTGAGAAACGACGCCATTTGCTAAAGTCAATCTGCGCAGACGGCCCTTGTTTGATAATGGACGGATCTCGAAAGTCGCGTACGACGGGCACGGCCCATTCCACGAGCGTCGTTCCGTTCACTTCCATCGCCACGAACTTGATAAGTTCCTCGGTCAGGTCCATCAGGTCGTGGTAGTTGGCGTAGGCCTGGTAGAACTCCAGCATGGTGAACTCGGGGTTGTGCTGCGTGCTCACGCCCTCATTGCGGAAGTTGCGGTTGATTTCGTACACGCGATCCATGCCGCCGACGACGAGCCGCTTCAAGTAGAGTTCCGGCGCGATGCGGAGATACAAATCCATATCGAGCGCATTGTGATGGGTTTTGAAGGGCCGCGCCGTCGCGCCCCCGGCGATGGGTTGCATCATCGGCGTTTCGACTTCAAGATATCCGCGACTGTCAAAGAACGTCCGAAGTGCGCGCAGCACCTTGGCCCGTTTCACAAAGACTTCGCGGGCGTCGAGGTTGGCGAAGAGATCGACGTAGCGCTGGCGATAGCGCAGCTCGACATCCGCCAGCCCATGAAACTTCTCGGGCAGGGCGAGCATGGCCTTTGCGAGAAACGTCAGCGTCTCGACATGCACCGTCAGCTCGCCGGTGCGGGTGCGGAAGAGATAGCCGGTGACGCCGATGTGATCGCCCAGATCGAGCAGCTTGTAGAGCGCGAAACCCTGTTCACCCACCGCGTCGAGGCGAACATAAATCTGCAGGCGCACGCCTTCCTGCTGCAACGTGGCAAATCCGGCCTTGCCCTGGGCGCGGATGGCCATGATGCGCCCGGCTACGACGACGGTGACTCGGTTAGCCTCAAGCTCTTCGCCGGTGGACTTGTCCCACTTGGCTCGCACTTCAGCGAGCGTGATCGCGGTCTCGTCCTGCCGCAGAGGAAAGCGGTTGGGATAGACGGCCTGCCCCAGCTTTTCGATTTCTTTGAGCTTTTCCTGGCGCAGCGCAAAGAGATTCTTTTCAAACTCCGATTCGAACTCCATACTTCCTTTTCCAGAGGTGATTGAAGGGTCCAACCGCCAGTATAGCGGCTGTGCGAGGCGCCGCCCGCAGAGGAAATGCAGCCGCTACGCCTCGGATTCGCACCGGGCCGGTCTCGCCGTGTATAACGACGATGGATGCCCTACCACAACCCCATCCCGGAGCGGAAGCAGCGCGGCAAAGGTGCGCAGGCCAGCGGCGGAATTGGCGGCGGAGTGTTCAGCGCCTGGGTGCAGGCTGAAAAACTGATGCAGATTGCCATGATGCTGCCTTCGGCGGGGTTCATTGGGTGGCTTGCGGGCTATGGCCTCGATCGCTGGCTGCATCAGACGTGGATCGGGATGGCCGGCGCGGTCTTCGGCATCGTTGCCGGGCTGGTCGGCGCTGTGCGCATGGCGATGGCGTCGAGTGCCGATCCCACAATGGACACACCCGACGAAAATGGGAACGACGCAGGCGCTGCCGGAAAGACGGGCAACTCGGGCAAGGCCTCATGAGCGACGAACCGCAGATTACGCCCGAGATTACCGACGCGGACCTTGAAAATTTACTTCACAATGCCATCCGCAACACGTTGATTTTGGGCGGTCTTGCGTCGCTCGTCATCTGGATCGCCGCGAGTTGGCGCGATGCCGCCATGATGGCGACGGGTACGGCGATTTCAGCAGCCAGCATCTTTGAGTGGCGCAGGCTGGCACGCTTTATCGCGGCCAAACTCGACAAGAAACAGACGCCCCGCGGCTCGGGCTTCGCGGTGGTTTTCTTTGTGCTCCGACTCACAGTCTTTGCGGGCGTCATTTATGGTAGCCTGAAATGTCTCCGAGGCTCCGCGGTCGCACTTCTTTGCGGGCTGGCTTTAGCCGTCCTCACCATTGCGTTTGAGGCGCTCGGCCTGCTTCGCAAATGACCCTGGGCCTGGGCGCAAACCCTTGGCTGCAATTTGACAGCGGTGCGGGCGGGGAATCCTGAAGCAGAAAGATTCGTCATTTCCATGCAGGTACTTGGAATTACTCATTTCTTTAATCTGATCTTCGGCACGGTTTTCGGCGGGCTGATGCAAGTGGTGGGTTTTCATCCCGCACATCCCGGCGCGCCCATCAACGACACCTTCGCGCTGGAGATGCTGGTGGCCTTGGGGCTGATCGCGTTCTTCATCGTGGTGCGGCTCACGCTTTCGGCGGAGAATCCGGGCCCCGCGCAGCAGGTTGCCGAGATGATTTACGAGTTTACGGGCAACCAGGCGGAATCGGTGATTGGGCACGGCTATGAGCGGTTTCAGGCTTTCACTACGTGCCTGCTGCTGTTCATCTTGCTGAATAATCTGCTGGGTCTCGTTCCCGGCGTGACCACGCCCACCAGCGAGCCGGTGGTTCCGCTGGGCCTGGCCGTGCTGACATTTCTTTATTACAACTTTTATGGTTTTCGCACGCACGGGTTCGCCGGCTACATGAAGCAGTTTGCCGGGCCCATCTGGTGGGTCTCTCCGCTGCTGTTCCCGGTCGAGATTATCTCGCACCTTGCGCGCATGATGTCGCTCACCATTCGTCTTTATGCCAATATGCTGGCCAGCGATCTGCTGACGCTGATCTGTTTTTCCATGATTCCTGTGGTGGCGCCGGTGGCGTTCCTCGGCCTGCATGCCCTGGTGGCAGTGA
>CAVXOO010000389.1:0-3868 GCA_963762945.1 uncultured Acidobacteriaceae bacterium
TACAACAGTTTCCAGTCGGCAATGGGCGCATCCACTTCGATCTTCGCCTTCTTCGACACCGAGGACGATGTCAAAGAGCGTCCCCGCGCAGCCACCCTTACGCGTTTCCGCCAGTCCATCAACTTTGAAGATGTGGGTTTCTCCTACTCGAGCGAAGAGGGCGAACATCAGATTCTCCATCACGTCGATCTCGAGGTCAACGCCGGCGAAGTGCTTGCTGTGGTCGGCCCCAGCGGCGCAGGCAAGTCCACCCTGGTCAACCTGATTCCGCGCTTCTTCGATGTCACCTCGGGACGCATTCTGCTCGACGGCACAAATCTGCGCGAAGTGACGTTAGCATCGTTGCGCCGTCAGGTGGCGCAGGTTGCACAGGAAAACATCCTCTTCAACGACACCGTGCACAACAACATTGCCTACGGCCAGCCGGAAGCGAAACGTTCCCTGGTTGAGCGGGCGGCGCAAAACGCCCTCGCGCACGATTTCATTTTGAAATTGCCGCAGGGCTACGACACGGTAATCGGCGAGAAAGGTTTCCGGCTCTCGGGCGGCGAGCGTCAGCGCATCGCCATCGCGCGCGCCATCCTCAAGGACGCCCCCATCCTCATCCTCGACGAGGCCACATCGGCTCTCGATGCCGAAAGCGAATCGCTGGTGCAGGAAGCCCTCGCCAACCTGATGCAGAATCGCACCGTGCTGGTCATCGCTCACCGGCTTTCGACCATCCGCCGCGCCACGCGCATCGCGGTTCTCGAGGAAGGCCGCATTACGGCAGTCGGCTCGCACGAAGAGCTGCTGACCGCGTCGCCCACCTATCAAAGGCTCTATCAACTGCAATTCATCGATTCGTCCGACCCACAGAACGGCAACGGATGGGCTCATGAAGCCGCACCGGCGCTCGTGCCTGGGGCGCAGGAGTAAGCATGGCCATTTCTTCAATGACGGGGTTTGCGCGCGTGCAGGTGCGCGTCCCTTTAGACACTGAGAATCAGCTAAGTTACACGCTCACCCTCAAGAGCGTGAATCATCGTTTTCTCGATCTGCAATTCCGCCTTCCCTCCGGCCTCGATGCCGTGGAAGTGGAACTGCGCCGCGTGTTGAAGGAAAAGCTCATTCGCGGACACGTGGATCTGGTTCTCTCCGTCGAGCGCAACCCACAAGCCAGGGCCGGATACAATCGCGAACTGATTGCCGGCTATCTCGCGGCCTTCAACGCCGCGCGCAGCGAGCACGGGCTTCAAGGCGAGCCGGATCTGAATGCCGCATTGCGCCTGCCCGGAGTGTTGCAGGCCGAGGATCGCCGGGAGGATGAGCAGGCCGCGCTGGCCGCGAGCGTTCTCGAGCAGGTGGCTCCTCTCGTCGAACAGCTTCAAATCATGCGCGCCCGCGAAGGCGAAGCGCTCAAAGACATTCTGAACGCCACGCTCGACCGGCTTGCCACTGCTACCGCGGGCGTGGCCGAACTGCGGCCGGAGATCGAGCAGCGCTATCAGGAGCGGCTGGCGCAACGGCTGGCCGCGGCGGTTGGGCAGGAGTTCAGCCAGCAGAGAGTTCTCGAAGAGGTCGCGCTTCTCGTCGAGCGCAGCGACATCAGCGAAGAGCTGGCGCGCTTGGGAGCGCACATCGAGCATTTCCGCGAACTGCTCGCCGCCGGCGGCGAAGCAGGCAAGAAACTCGACTTCCTGCTCCAGGAAATGAACCGCGAGGCCAATACGCTGCTCTCGAAAACCGGCGGCGTCAGCGGGAAGGGAATGCGCATTACCGAACTGGGTCTGGCCATGAAAGCAGAGATCGAAAAAGCCCGCGAACAGGTGCAAAATGTGGAGTAGGGGGCTTCGCCCCAGCCTCTAGCTGCTAGCTTCTAGCTCCTAGCCTATTCGTGCTAAAGCGAGGAAGTTGGAGCCAGCGAGAATGGCTAGCGGCTAGAAGCTAGAAGCTAAAAGCTCGAAAGAGGAGAACTTTGGCAGGCATTCTATTCATCATCTCGGCGCCGTCAGGCTCCGGTAAAAGTACGTTAGTCAGCGAACTGCGCAAGCAGGTCAGCAGCGTGGATTTTGCTATCTCCTGGACCACGCGCGCCCCCCGCGGCTCGGAACGCGATGGCCGCGAATATCACTTCACCACCCGCGATGAGTTTGAAACCATGGCCGCGGCCGGCATGTTTCTGGAGCACGCCGAAGTCTTCGGCAGCTATTACGGCACCGCCCGCCTCTCGCTCGACGACGCCCTGGCCGCCGGCCACGACCTGATTCTCGACATCGACGTGCAGGGCGCAGCGCAAGTCCGCGCCAAAATGCCCGAGGCTGTTTCCATCTTTGTCATGCCGCCCAATCCCAAGGTTCTGCGCACCCGCCTGCGCAACCGCAGCCGCGCCGAAGGCGTTGTGGACGAGCAAGAAGTGTTTCGCCGTCTCGGCCAGGCTCGCAAGGAGATTGAGAATTATCGCCAGTACGGATATATTCTCATCAATGACGTTCTCGACCGGGCGGTAGCGCAACTGGAAGCCGTCGTTCTCGCTGAACGGTTTTATCGCAATGGCGAACCCATCGCCTTTCGTTCCCGCCGGGTCTTGGAAGTCGCCGCGGCCTGCCTGCAATCGAACTCGCAGGAGCAGATCAAACCTGTGCTCGAGGCCTTTGGAATCGGTCAGGACCCCGGCCAGCAGGGATTTCTTTTTGGAGAAGACTCCGATGACGATTGAGACCAATTTCGATTCGAACTACCGTAAGGTTCTGGTCGCGGCCCGCCGTGCACGGCAGTTGCAGAACGGGTCGCAAGCGCTTGTCCGCACCCAATCGACCAAGGCCTGCCGCATTGCGCAGGATGAGATCGAGGCCGGGAAGATCGCCTACGTCAAGAACAACCAGGCCGATGTGACCAAGCCGCTTGTCGAAGGCCCCGCCGTCCCCATTCTTCTCAGTTAACTGTTCGCAGTTCATGGTCCACAGTCGGCAACAGCAGACTGTGAGCGGGACTGCGAACTGGAGAGTGCTCAAGAAATGGCCTCGTGAAAGGGCACGACTTTAGTCGTGCCGAAAAGGGCAGGAAAACTGAGGGGTTTTAACCCCTGAGGGATTAGCGCTGGCCAGCCGGGCCATTTATGAAACACGCTCTACGAACTATGAACTCGCGCCGCCATCAACGATAATAGAGTCATGCGTGTGACCGTAGGCGTCTCCGGCGGCATTGCCGCGTACAAAGCGGCGGAACTGGTTCGTGCCCTGCAGAAGCAGTCGGTGGAAGTGCACGTGGTGATGACCGAGTCGGCGCAAAAGTTCGTGCAGCCGCTCACCTTCGCCGCGCTTACCGGCCACAAAGTCATCACCAGCCTGTGGGGCGAGTGGGACGCGGGCGAGGGCGCGGCCGACCAGAACGGTATCGATCACATTGCCGAAGCACAATGGTGCGACGCGCTGGTGGTGGCGCCAGCCACAGCCAACATCCTGGCCAAGTTTGCCCACGGCATCGCCGACGATTTTCTGACCACCATGTATCTCGCCACGCCCGCGCCGGTGCTGGTTGCCCCCGCCATGAACGTAAATATGTGGGATCATCCGGCGACCCAAGCCAACCTTGAGATTCTGCGCCAGCGCGGCGTGGGCATCGTCGAACCCAGGACCGGCGACCTGGCCTGCGGCATGGTCGGCGCGGGGCGCATGGCAGAGCCGGAGACGATCGCCGAATCTGTATTGAGAACGCTCGGCCGCCGCAGCGACCTGCGCGGCGAAGTAGTGCTGGTCACCGCGGGAGGCACGCGCGAGGCCCTCGATCCGGTGCGTTTTATCGGCAACCGCTCCAGCGGCAAAATGGGTTACGCGCTGGCTGAAGCCGCGCGCAGCCGCGGCGCGCAAGTAATTCTCATCAGCGGCCC
>CAVXOO010000390.1:0-5651 GCA_963762945.1 uncultured Acidobacteriaceae bacterium
TCTCCCGGTTTACAGGCAGCGCTCGCGATGGACCGATCGTGAAGTTTGCCTGGAGCGGCCGCTGTTTGCGGGATATGTGTTCGTGCGTTTTGCGCCGGAAGCCAGGCTCTCCGTGATCAGTATTCCCGGAGTGCTCCGCCTGCTCGGCAATACCGAGCGCGATACCGTGAGCGAGATGGAGATGGGCCGGATTCGCGAGGGCTTGGCGAGCGGATGCTCGCTGCGGCCCCACCCGGCCGTGCCGCTGGGCAGCCCAGTGCGGGTGCTTAAAGGAGTCTTTGAGGGCGCGATGGGCGTCGTGACCGACCTCCGCCGGCAATCGAAAGTCATCATGGCAATCTCCGCGCCAGGCCAGTGTTTTTCGCTTGAAGTGGACATCGAAAACCTCGAGATTCTGCGCCCGCCGGTTCCGAGTGACATGGCCGGCCGTCAACAGCAATTGGCGCTGAGCAGGGCATATGATTTTCGTACCGCATGAAAGGATGGATTTAGGCGCGCGACTCCGCGGTTCGAAAGAAGGAGTGGGCGTTCGCTCCCGAACTGGCGTCTTTTCCTGTACGGTGAGGACTCTTCCGTACCCAAATGAAAGCGTGTGAGCGCCGGTGCGGTTGATTTCTGCGCGCAGATCTCCACTTTGGCTTGCCAGAAGGTTCTTGGACGCGGCGAATCCATTGGGTTACACAAGTAACGGTTGAAAGGCCAAAATAGAAGCAAATTGCAATTTAGGACGCTGTTCAATTTCACAGACGCTTTACAATGGCACAACAAATGTACTTGAGAAGCACCCATGGTCATGCTATGCTTAAAAGACTTGTCGGGGAAATGAATGTTTCACCGGAAGCCTGGCTCCTTCGGGGTCTACATTCGCGCTGAGTAGCGCGCGATATCGAGTTTGTTTGCCAGTTGCGATCCCATGGGACTGAGAGGGCGAAGCTATGTTCTTGGCCTCGCTCCAGGGACTGTCCCTCCAATTATCTCCCTCCAATATGGGAATCAACCAAAGTTAGTTCAGCCGGTGCATGAGGTTTCCGTGGCTGTCCTAATCGCACGCGTACGCACGATCGGTGTCCGCCTTAGCGAGGACGAATACTCCTCTCTGGAGAAGTTCTGTGCCGAAAGCGGCGCACGGAGCATTTCAGATCTGGCTCGCAGCGCCATTTGCAGCTTTGTGAATGGCGGGAATCAAAAAGATGAATTGACCGCGACAGTGAGAAAAAATGTCTCGGAAGTCAAACAGTTGCAGCAGACGATAAAGTTGCTCACGGAAGAGATTGCGCAGTTCAGGGCAAAGTCCAACGAGAATGCAGGCGATAAGGGCAGGGAGGCAAACCACGGCGTCCACCGGTCAGAGCCTGAATCGCTTCCCGATTAGCCGTTACCGGTCCTGGCCTGCGGTCACAGCCAGCAAGCGAGTCGATCGATGGTCGGATGCGGCCCGTGCAGACCGCTGCGAAGGGTTGGCACGGCCTCGAAAGTGTCCGCAACGCTTGTCATGACAAATCAATCGCTCAATCACGCTGGATATTGGCCGATGGCAAAATGGGCGAAATGATGGCTTTGAGAGGAGCCGTGGCTTACCGTAGCACTGCGGCTGCATTGGCACTGGCCGCTCTCCTGCTCCCTGGCCTTCGTCCCGTCTGGGCTCTGAATGCGCGCGGCGACGCGGCCGGCCCAGGGCAGGCCGGCGATTCGGAAGAGACGGCTGAGGACTGCGATCGATCCGCATCCGGTTCTGCCTACATCCCGGTAGATAACTGGATCTATCCCGCGGTGCTTCGCCTTTATTCGCTGGGCTTCCTCGACCATATCTACCTTGGAATGCGCCCCTGGACATGGGTAAGCCTCAGCCACATGCTCGAAGATAGCGGGACGAAGATCGAGAATGCAGACGAAGGCCCGGTCACGGACCAGGCGAAGCAATTGTTCGATGCGGTGAATCGCGAACTGCAACTGAGGATCGCCTCCGATTGTTCCTCTCAGAACATGACTGTCCGGCTAGAATCCACTTACTCGATCATGCGCGCGATCAGTGGCACGCCTCTTCGCGATAGCTTCCATCTCGGCGCCACGATCGTCAACGATTACGGCCGCCCATACGAGAATGGCTTCAATGACTACTCAGGCGTCAGCGGCTACGCCACAACCGGACGGTTCGTGCTCTACCTCCGCGGCGAATTTCAGGGTGCGCCTTCGGCCGCGGGCTACTCGTCCTCGCTCACTCAGACGCTGGCCGGCGTGGATGCAACTGTCAATCACGTAACCGGGTTGGCCTTTGCCAACCAGGCTACGATACCCGCGGGGCCCATTGGCACAACTACCCAGGGACGTGTTCTAGAGGCATATCTTTCCACGCAAGTGCTGAATCATGTGATCTCGTTCGGCAAACAGGACGAATGGCTGGGTCCGGCCGAAGGCGCCAGCATGGCTTACTCCAATAACGCCGAGAACATCTACGCCTTGCACATCAATCGCATCGAGCCGTTGTACGTGCCCGGGCTTTCGCGTTTCACCGGGCCCTTCCGCTACGAATTCCTGGTGGGCGCGCTCAGGGGCCACACTCTGATGCCTAACCCGGGCTATCCTGGAACGCCACAAGCCCCACAACCGAATGTGATCAACCCCGGCGATCCCTGGGTGCACGTGGAGAAAATCAGCTTTCGTCCCACGAATAACCTCGAATTTGGATTTGAGCGCACAGCGCTTTGGGGAGGCGAGGGGCACGCGCCGGTCAACCTCGAAAGCTTCTTTCGTAGCTTTTTCAGCTTGACAGCGGGCAACTGCGGCGCCAGTTCTGACAATAAATGCGGAACCACCGATCCCGGCGCGCGCTTTGGCGCATTCGATTTCTCCTATCGGCTTCCCTTTGCCCGCAATTGGCTGACGCTCTATGCGGATTCGGAGGTGCACGACGATCTCTCGCCGATTGACGCTCCGCAGCGCGCATCTTGGCGGCCGGGTCTCTATCTCTCCCACGTCCCCGGCGTCCCCCGGCTCGATCTTCGCGCCGAAGCCACGACCACCGATCCGCCCATCTCGAACAGCGTCGGCGGACTATTCATGTACTGGGAGTCAATCGAGAGGCAAGGCTACACCAACCAGGGACAACTCTTCGGCGACTGGATCGGCCGCGAGGACAAAGGCGGCCAGGCCTGGATCACCTGGCATCTGAGCGGCAACGAATGGATCAAAGTGGGCGCCAGGAATCAAAAGGCGGCCAAAGACTTTATCCCCGGCGGCACGACGCTGAACGACTTCAACGTTCAGGCCGTCAAACGCATTCACAAAGATTTTGAGATCGACGGTACCTTTACGCTGGAGTACTGGAAGGCCCCGGTCGACCTTCCCGGTTTGCAGACTGTAACCTCCACAACCATCCAACTGACTTGGTTTCCAGAACGCAAGATTGGTTTTTGAGGTCCGGCCGAGACACGGACTCGATCTCTTGTATTGAACAAGACTTTTATCAGAGACACGCCCAACACTATGACCCATAAACTCCTGATCCTATTTTTAATGTTCGGCTCTTTTTGCGCCGCGCAGACTGACGACAACACGGCCCCGGATCAGACGGTTCCATGTCCCACTGGCCCAGGCCCGGTCTCTCAAGAGGATGCCGCTCGATGCTCACCGGATACCTCCCAGGCTCCCGTCACCGGCGTGAACGAAAATTCAGTTCGAAACGGGACCAACCTCAACCCTGGATCGACGCAACGTCCAACTGACGCTTCTCCCCTGCCCGGCGCGAGGCCCGTACGATCCACCCGCGTGATCGGTCCGATCACCACGCGATCCGAATTCGAGATGTTCGCGGAAGATGCCGCCGGGCGCATGCTCCACGTATACGGCAGGCAGCTATTCGATGAAGGTCCCACGACTTTTGCTCCCATGGACCGTGTTCCGGTGCCCGCCGATTACGTGCTGGGTCCCGGAGATCAACTGCTGATACGGGTGTGGGGAAAAATAGACCTTGATACCAGCGTGACTGTGGACCGGAATGGCCAGATATTTCTCTCCAAGGTGGGAACCGTGCGCGTGGCAGGGCTGCGTTACGAGCAGCTCGACAGCTATCTGCGCACGGCCATCGGTAACCTCTACAAGGGATTCGAGCTGAACGTCACGATGGGCCAGCTTCGCTCGATCCAGATATTCGTTCTGGGCAGCGCGCGGCAACCGGGATCGTATACGGTTAGTTCGCTCAGTACACTGGTCAACGCACTCTTTGCCTCGGGAGGTCCCTCCGCTACAGGGTCGATGCGGCATATTCAATTGCGCCGTGACAATCACGTCGTTGTCGACTTTGACATTTACGATCTTCTGCGCAGGGGCGACAAATCGCACGATGTCCAGTTGCTTCCCGGAGATGTGATCTATATTCCTCCGGTCGGCCCGCAGGTTGCCCTCATGGGGAGTGTCAATGAGCCCGGGATTTACGAACTCAAAGACGAAACCACGATTGGCGCCGCGTTGAGCGACGCCGGCGGGCTCACCAACTTGGCGGCAGTGGATAGAGTCCTGTTGGAACAGATTGAGGACCACCGGAGAAGGCGAGTCGATGACTTCCCCCTGGACGCATCAGGAATGCAGCGCGTGCTTAAAAACGGAGACCTGTTGCGGATCTTCCCCATTTCGCCACAGTTTGAGAACACCGTGATGCTGCGCGGCAATGTCTTTCAGCCGGGCCATTTCCCGTGGCACGAAGGCATGCGGGTCTCGGACCTGATTCCGTCACGCGATGCTCTGATTACCCGCAGTTATTGGTACCGGGAAAGTCATTTGGCGGAGAGCGCGCCGGCTGGCAGCAGTTGGAGCGAGGAAAACGGAGTTCGCCGTAATCTGCGCCAAGCAGCCGTTCCGAACCAACCATATGGCGGGGCCGGTAATACGCATGGTACAGGTAATCCGAGCCAGGGAAACGGAGCGGCCGGCAGCCCGCGCTGCGCGGAAGCTCCCAACCAGGCTTACGACGCGGACGGCAACTCGCGCGATGCGGAAGCTCCGAGCCAGGGTTACGACGCGCCCTGCAATGCGCGCGGTGCGGGCACTGCGAACCAGGTTTATGGCGCGTACGGCAACCCGCGCGATGCAGGAGCTGCGAACCAGGACTCCTACGCGGACAGCGGCTGGCCTCAAGGAAACGAGCTTAACCTGCAAAGCAGTTCGCTCGCGCACAAACCTACCGACGCGATGCAAGACCTCCTCCAGAACTCAGCGGAGATCAACTGGGACTATGCATCCATCCAGCGCCTCGACAAACAGGATTTGAGCACCCGCCTGATTCCTTTCAACCTGGGTAATGCCCTCGGCAACCCGGCATCTGCCGATAACCAGCTCTTAAATCCGGGAGATGTGATCACCATTTTTTCACGGAGCGACCTGCCCTTACCGATGGATAAACACGCGAAATTTGTCCGTGTGAGCGGAGAGGTCAATGCACCGGGAGTTTATCGCGTAGAGCCGGGCGAGACTTTGCGCAATGTGGTCGAGCGCGCCGGCGGACTCACTCCGCATTCGTATCTTTTCGCCGCTCAACTGACCCGCCTGTCAACGCGCCGGGCCCAGGAAGAGCAAGTCCGGGTTACTATGGCGCAGATGCAGAAAGATCTCGACGCGCGTTATGCGGCGGCCTCGTGGGTAAGCTCCGCCGATACGGC
>CAVXOO010000391.1:0-5186 GCA_963762945.1 uncultured Acidobacteriaceae bacterium
ACCATCCCTTCACAATCAGCCCTTTGCCTGCGAGCGCCCTGGGGGCGCTTGCGTGCGCGCCGTGCACCGCGCATTCACCTCAACTCAAATTCAACCACCCGGAGGACGTTGACCCTTTGAAGATCGCTCTGGAGATCACACCCAACCTTGAGCCCCTCTTCGGGACCCGCGATGAAAACCTCAGACTCATGGAAGACTCGCTCGGCGTCCGCATCGATCTTCGCTCCGACGCCGTGCACCTGCAGGGACCGGAAGAGAGCGTGGTCCGCGTGCGGCGCATCTTCGAGGACTTCGAAGCGCTGCGCAAGCAGGGTATCCATCCCCATAACGGCGAATTGAACGGCATGTTGCGCCTGGTTGTGGCCGATTCCGCGGTCACTCTGCGCTCCGTGGCCGAAGCCGGCAAGCAGCGGTCGGTGGGGATTAAGCGCACCGTGCAGCCGCGCTCTCACAACCAGCGCCGTTACGTCGAGGCCATCGAACAGAACGATATGGTCTTCGGCGTTGGCCCGGCCGGCACCGGCAAAACCTATCTCGCCGTAGCCATGGCTGTCGCCGCCATCAACGCCAAGCGCATCGGCCGCATCGTCCTGGTGCGCCCCGCGGTCGAAGCCGGCGAGCGGCTGGGTTTTCTGCCCGGCACTCTGCAGGAAAAAATCGACCCTTACCTGCGCCCGCTCTACGACGCGCTCTTCGACATGATCGACGCTGAAAAAGTTGAAAAAATGCTCGAGCGCAACGTCATTGAAGTGGCTCCGCTGGCCTTCATGCGCGGCCGCACGCTCAACGACGCCTTCATCATTCTCGACGAAGCGCAGAACACCACCATCGAGCAGATGAAGATGTTTTTGACGCGCATGGGCAACAACTCGAAGGCCGTAATCACCGGCGACATTACGCAGATCGACCTGCCCAACGCGCGCAAGTCCGGCCTGGTCGACGCCATCAACATTCTCGATGGCGTGGAAGGCGTCGCCTTCTGCCACTTCGAGGAGGGCGACGTCGTCCGCCATCCCCTGGTGCAGCGCATCGTGCGCGCCTACGAGAGCGCCAAACCGCAGCAGCAGGAACTGCCGCTCGAGGGCTCGATCACAGTCGGCGAACCAGAGCGAGAGAATCATCGGGAAGGCCAGTCGAAGCAGGCTAAGCCGCAGTGACGGCTGGGAATAGACAATAGGGAATAGGGGAAAAAAGGCGGGCTGGGATCGCTGCTAGGCGACCCCAGCCTTTGTCGTCTCCGCAGCTACGGCTTCGTCGCCGTGGGCGCGGTCTGATTACTGAAGGCGTAATGGCAGGGACGGCCGCCGTCATCGTAAGCAGAATCAGTGCGGAAAAAAGGCCTTGCGCATGAGACCTCCGTTCGGAAGGAAATTCCACTCCCGGTTTCCCCTTGCGTCAGTGACGAAGAGAAGCACACACTGGCCGCCACACGCGCTTCGCGTATCATCGAAGCAGACCCCGGAGGAAGCCGATCCGGCGCCGCGCACCCAGAAACCGCGGCCCTGCGCACGATGATCCTCATCGACCCACAACTGGACCTTTCCCGAGCGGCGGATGTGCTGAACCCCGGTTCGGCCAAGCCTGCTGCCGGGTCTGTCGCGGCCTTCGACCGAAAACTACCCGCGACGTTGCACCGCTTGCCTTCCACGCGCACCTTGGCACACTTTTTGGCGGAAGCTCAGGCCGCCGTGCGGCTGCGCGGTCACGTCACGGTTCTGCTCACCAATGACGCAGCCATGCGCGACCTGAACCTGCGCTTCCGCGGCAAAAACAAACCGACCGACGTGTTATCTTTCCCCGCAGCGAATCTCGTTCAAGATCAGAAAAATCAGGAAAAAGGCGACCTCGCGATCAGTGTCGAGACGGCGCTTCGCCAGGCCGCGGAGCAGGGCCACTCGCTCGCCGTCGAAATCAAGGTGCTCATCCTCCACGGCGTCCTGCATCTGACCGGCCACGATCACGAAACCGACACGGGCCAGATGCAGCGCCGCGAGCGGAGCCTGCGTGCAAGCCTCGGTCTGCCGCAAGGCCTGATCGAGCGCAGCCGAGCCAAACGCGAATCTCGTCCAAAACCCCGCCACGCGGCGAGCGGCGGCAAACCATGATTCCGCTCGAGGTCGCATCTCTCGTCTTGCTCACCGCGGTCGCCACGCTGGCCTCCTACATCAACCGCGTCTACTCTGAGTTCGGCAAAATTCTCAGCCGCGAGGTCGAGGAGAATCTCGATGCGTGGGAGGAGCGCATCGAGCCGCATCTTGGCCTGAGCCGCGAGCATGCCGCCTTGTGCGCAGCCATCCTGATGCAGCTCTCGCTCGGCCTCATTGCACTCGAATTCGGCGCCATCCTCTTTACGCGCGCGGCCCAGGCGGGCGAGCCGAACGCGGCAGAGATTGCCCAGGCCATTCTCGGCGTGGTCATGGTGGTGATGCTCGCGAATCAAATCGTCCCGGACCTGCTCTTCAATCGCACGCGCGGACTGTGGGCGGCGCGGCTGCTCTGGCCCATCGTTTTGCTCTTGTGGCTGGCGACGCCCGTCACCGTCTTCATCCGCTTCTTCTCTTCCGTTGCCGCGCTGGCCGAGGCTCCAACCGACCCTGAAGAAGAACCCGCCGCCGACGTAGACGCGCTGATCGAGGCCGGCGAAGAAGAAGGCATCCTCGAGCAGAGCGATCGCGAACTGGTGCGCTCGGCCGTCGAGTTTGGCGACATGCTGGTCCGCGAGGTGATGACGCCGCGCCCTGAAGTCTTCGCGGTCCTGGATTCGAT
Source organism: uncultured Acidobacteriaceae bacterium (assembly GCA_963762945.1). Classification (GTDB taxonomy): domain Bacteria; phylum Acidobacteriota; class Terriglobia; order Terriglobales; family Acidobacteriaceae; genus Telmatobacter. Next base: position 2,767 of record CAVXOO010000391.1, read on the forward strand.
CACGCTCGAGCGCTTTCTCGAACTGCTGAAACAGCACAACTACTCGCGCGTGCCCGTCTACTCCGGAAACCTCGACAACATCAAGGGCCTGGCTTTCTCGCACGACCTGCTGCAGATTACCGACGAAGCGGCGCGCACGCGCACCGTTGCCACCATCCTGCGCCCCGCCGAGTTCGTTCCCGAGACCAAACGCGGTTACGAGCTCCTGCGCGAGATGCAGCGCGAAAAACAGCACATGCGCATCGTCATCGACGAGTACGGCGCAGTCGCGGGCCTGGTCACCATCGAGGATCTGCTGGAGCAAATCGTCGGCAACATCCGCGACGAGCACGAAACCGATACCCAGATCGAGGAGCCGCAGCGCGAACCTGCCGGCACGTGGCTCGTCCCCGGCAACTTTCCCGCCGATCAGCTTGGCGATCTGCTGGGCGAGCCGGTGGAGCTCGGCGAGGACTACGAAGCCACCACTCTCGGCGGCCTGGTTAGCGAAATCGCCGGCCACATTCCCAGGGCCGGCGAAATTATTGCTGCGGAGCCGCTCGGCCTCCGCGTAGAGATTGTCGCCTCCACGGGGCGCAGGGTCGAGCGCGTCCGCCTCTTCCCGCACACCGCGCGCCTGCCATTTCCCAAAGACGAATGAGCGTCGTAGCTATGTTGATGAGGACCATCGCAGGCTTTGCGCAGTTAATTGCCATCATGGCTCTGCTACTTTTTGCGCCGGCATGGACGCTCCATTACTGGCAGGCATGGGTCTATCTTGCGGTTTTTGGCTGTTCTTCGTTGTTGATTACGGTCGATTTATGGCGGCATGATCGAGATCTGCTTGAGCGGCGGCTAAAGGCCGGTCCCGGAGCGGAGACAACGAAGAGACAGAACTGGATTCAGGCCCTGGCCTCTCTTTCGTTTCTGGCGCTGTTGCTTGTCCCGTCGCTCGATCGCCGATTCGGGTGGTCCCGTGTCCCCGCCCCCGTCGTGGTCGCGGGAAATCTGCTGGTGGCCGCAGGTTTCTTCGTCGTCTACCGAGTCTTTCGCGAGAACACCTTTACTGCGGGAACCATTGAAATAGCCGCGCAGCAGACCGTCGTCTCCACCGGGCCATACGCCGTAGTGCGTCACCCGATGTACGCCGGGGCGCTGGTTCTTCTGCTGGGAACACCACTGGCTCTTGGCTCCTGGTGGGGCTTGCTGGCACTGTTCCCGATGACTGCCGTGCTTGTAGCCCGCCTGCTCGATGAAGAACAGTACCTTACCCAAGGGCTACTGGGCTATAAGGAATATTGCCGGACGGTCCGGTTCCGCCTGCTGCCGTTTGTGTGGTGAGACAGTATCGCATCCTTGCGAAATCGCACGGGCGTGGATTCTCGTTGCGCATATTGTTTCCGGATCCATCGCAGCTCCATCCGCGATAATGAGGAATGGAGATCGAGAAGTGAAATCCGGATTTGTCGCCATCCTCGGCCGCCCCAATGTGGGCAAAAGCACCTTGCTTAACGCCCTGACCGGCGAAAAGGTGGCCATAGTCACGGCCAAGCCGCAGACCACGCGCAACCGCATTGTTGGCGTGCTGGAAGTGCCTGCGCGCAAGAAGCAACACCCGGCGGCGCAGATTGTTTTTGTCGATACGCCCGGCGTGCACCGGCCGGCCTCGCAGCTTGACCGCCGCATGTTGCAGGAGGTGCACGAGGCCCTGGAATCGCGCGACCTGGTGCTGGTGCTGGTGGATGTGACGCGAAGACTTCGGCCGACCGAATCAGCTTCTCCGAAAGGTAAGAGCGCCCCCGGCGCCGCCCACGGCGCCGCCGCAGACGCGTCGAACGAAAATGAATTTCTTTTCTCGCTGATTCGCAAGCTCGATTGTCCGGTGTTTCTCGTGCTCACGAAAATCGATCTCATACGCAAGGACGAGCTTTTGCCGATGATCGAATCGCTCACAAAGCAACACAACTTTGCGCAGGTGATTCCGGTAAGCGCGCGCAAACGCGACGGCCTCGACGTGCTGGTGCGCAAAATCGTCGATGTGCTCCCCACCGGCGAGCGTTATTTTCCCAAAGACCAGTACACCGACCAGCCCATCCGCTTCATGGTTGCCGAGCTCATCCGCGAAAGCATTCTTACTGAGACCGGCGAAGAAGTTCCTTACGCCGCGGCCGTGGTGATTGAGCGCTTTGAAGAACCGGAAGGGCAGCCGAGGCCGGGCACGAAACCGCTGACGCGAATCAACGCAGCAATTTACTGCGAGCGCACCGGGCAAAAGGCAATTCTGATCGGCAAAGGCGGATCGAAGCTGAAGGAGATCGGAACCGCCGCGCGCCGCAAGATCGAATCGCTGCTGGGCACGCGGGTCTATCTGGAAGTCTACGTGATCGTCGAGCCCGGCTGGCGCGAGTCGAATGCGTTTATCGAGTCCCTCGACTGGCGCA
>CAVXOO010000392.1:0-7051 GCA_963762945.1 uncultured Acidobacteriaceae bacterium
GGATCGATGCCCGCCATCATGGCCAGGAAGCCGTCGTAACTGGTGCCGAGAACGCCCACGCGGCCGTTGCTGCCTTGGACATGCTTGAGCAGCCATGCGACGGTGTCGTAGGCGTCGGTGCTTTCGTCCGTCGCCTTGGGATCGCTGTGATCGGCCAGCGGGCGCATCATGACGAATTTGCCGCGGCTCTTGGCACGGCCGCGAATGTCTTCGCTGACGAAGATGTAGCCGTCGCGCGCCAGCTCCGGTCGTTGCGCAAAGATCGATTGGCGGTTTTGGCCGTCGACACCGTAGGGAGTACGTGTGAGAAGAATGGGCAGCGGCGTGGCGATGTCGGCGGGTTTGAGAATCGTGGCGTGCAGTCTGACGCCGTCGCGCATGGGAATCATGGCTTCGCTTAGCACGTAATCGTGGAAGAGATGGTGCACCGGCGGCCCGCTGCGCAAATACAGAACGCCGGGCTCGAAAGAGAGGACCACGCTTGCCGGTTGGCCCGATGCGTCGATGGAGAACGCAATTCGATCGTCGTCCTGGCCGAAGCCGAAGACGGTTGCCGAAACCGGCCTGAGTTCGGTGGGAACCCAGCGATCGGATTCGAAAATCAGCTTGCCATTGCTCACGTAGAAGCTGAAGGCATTGCCCGGTTCGCCGGATACGGTGTATTCGCCGGCAAAGGCGTCGAGAGGCACGGACGCGGAGCCTTGCGCGGCGAACGCCGAAGGGAAGGGAAGCAGGGCGATGAAAAGAGCGGAATCGAGCAGGCGGCGGGAGATCAAAGTTCGTTTCTCCGGGATGGGCTCCCACCATTCAGGGTATCAGCGACTGCTGGCGAAGCGGACGCTTCCACAGAGCTCAATGCGCATGGCCGTGCCGATGCGCGTGGCTGCTGGAGATGGCTTCGGGAGGCGCGACACAGCCATCGAGATCGTCGCAGCCAATGTGCTCGAACTGGATCGTCGAGTGGCTGATCTGGTGGTGCTCGCGGAGCAGATCGTTGAGCTTGACGAGAATGCAAGCGCTGGCCGAGGGCGGAATATCGGCGATGGTGACGTGACAGGAGAGCGCTCGCGACTGCGAACCGAGGCACCAGACGTGCAGATCGTGCACGTTCACGACGCCTTCGATGTCTTCCATGCCGGAGCGGATTTCCTTGAGCGAGCAATCGCGCGGCGTGCCTTCGAGAAGGATGTTCAGAGTCTCGCGGACGATTCCGATGCTGGACCAGAGGATGAGCGCGGCGATGAGCAGCGAGAGAACGGGATCGATCCAGTTCTGGCCCGTGAGAAGAATGCCGATGCCGCCGGCGATCACTGCGGCCGTTGAGAGTGTGTCGCCCGCCATGTGCAGGAAGGCGCTGCGCAGGTTGACGTCGCGCGCTACGCCCCACAAGAGCGCGGCGATAATGCCGTTCATGGCCACGCCGGCGGCGGCCACGATCATCATGAGGCGGGGCTCGACCGCAACCGGAGCGCTGAGGCGATGCACGGCTTCGACGGCGATCGCGAGCGAGATGGCAATGAGCGTAGCGGCGTTGATGAATGCGGCCAGAACGCCGGCGCGCTGATAGCCGAAGGTGCGGGCGTGATCGGCGGGGCGCGATTGGAAGTAGACGGCTGCAAAACTGAGCAGGAGGGCGAGAAAATCGGAGACGTTATGGCCAGACTCCGAGAGCAGCGCCAACGAATGAGCGCGCAAGCCGGCCACGAAGGTGACGACCACGTAGGCCAGCGTGGCCGCAAGCGAAAAGCGCAGGACCAGCTTGGTTCGCCGTGCGTCTTTGCCCGCGGGTGCCGCGTGAAAATGCATAGACATAGTGTAACCGGGGTTGGGTATAGAAAGACAGAGAGCAGGGAGTAGCCAATAGGGAATAGTAGGCGGGAATCAGGGACCCGAGACGGAAGCGCGATGATTCAGGAACCACTCTGTCGGGAACCGGATTCCAGATGGCTGCGATCGATGGGATTGGGATCGTCGAAGGCGGGGAATTGCGGCAGTCCTGCGCGCAGACCCGTCCAGCCCTCGGCAATCACAATGCTATTGTGCGGGTTGCCTGGCTGGTAGCGCACCGTGCAGGGAAATCCGGCGCGCACTTCGCTGGCTGCCACGATGCCGCGCATAGTAGTGATCTCTTGCGAGCACTCATAGTCCACGCCGGCGATGCGGTAGTTGAAGAGCAGGAAGGTCCGCTTTTGGCCGGCGTCAACTTCCCCGTCCTTTTGGCCTGCGTCGTCGTCCACGTCATAGACGTCCAGCAGCATGCCGTCAACGAGACGCCCCGACTGCACCAGGAACTGGCGGCGCTCACGCTCAATCTCCTCGGCCGTGGGCTTGCGGCGCATCACCAGCCATACGGCCAGGGACGCGATCGCGGCAACTGAGACTGCGCCGGCAACAATCTGCCAGTCGTTATTATTGGCAAAGGTCATCTACGGGCGGGACTTCTCCCCAGAACCGCCCCAACTTGAGGATACCGCATGAGAAATAGAGCGTGGGCCGGATGAAATCGCGCGACAGGGCGAATGTTTGCCTGGACGAGCGCATCGCAAGCTGCGTGGCCGAACGCGGTTTCATCCAATCAGTGCGGATCACGCACCGCAAGCGTATATCCACTGCCGCCCTTCGGCCCGTCATACACACCGAAGTCGCAACTATAGACGGTCCACGCATCTCCCGTGGCCGCATTTGTACTGGAAGTCCAGTAATACTCGCCTTGCACGAAATTTGTGAAGATCGCCGCCTGATACACCGTGTTGTCGAGATTTGAGATGGTGTAGCCGAAATACTGGCTCTCATTGGCTTGCAGGCGATCTGCCATGCTCTGCATCTCATTCCGGTTTGGCATTCTCCACTGGCCCGATGTCGAACCGTCCGACAAACCGCATTGCCCGCTGGCCAGATTGTTGACGGCAGCTACAGCGGCGGACCAGGGCTGATTGATGCAATTGGCCTGCTTGAGCCACACCAGCCCCGTCACAATGTCGGTAACGGTTCCGTTTCCATTGTCGATCCATCGCGGATAGGGCAGGCCCACACCCTTCTGGAGAGTTCCGTCGTCGCCGGCCGCATAGGGCACATTGAGTCCGGTAGCTTGGAGCTTTACTGTGCCACCGCCCGTACCTTTTACCGCCCAAACCGAATTCTTTGAGGTGGCGATGATGTTTGAAGCGCTATCGTTCACATACTCTCCATCGCTGAAACGGATGGTCCAGGCGTACGTGGAACCGGTTTCGCCTCCATAATAGGCCGTTGAGGTCCAGTAGATTCCACTCGACACGTTCGAGAAATAATCATCGAGGGCAACTGACAGGTTACTCGCCGAAACATCCACCAGGCTCTCGAGTTCGATCATGTTAGGCAATCGCCAGGTGCCCGCAGCCGATCCATCCGTCAGCCCGCATTGTCCGCTTGCCAACTGATTGGCCTCCGCCAATGCGCCAGACCAGACTGCGGGGCTCAAGCAGCCTGCGTTTTCCAGCCAGATGAGGCCGGTCAGCTTATCCGTAACCGTCCCGTCTCCATTGACGGTGAAACGTGTTGCCGGCCAGGCCGTTCCCTTGTGCAACGCTCCGTCGTCGCCGGCGGCATAGGAAGTAGCCTGGCCTGTGGCGGCAACACTGACCAACGGGTTGCTGCCGTTGTACGCCGTAAAATTGGCTCCGCTCAAAGAACTGTAAGGTGCAGGCGCCCAATCGAGAACCGTAAAAACAATGGGAGGATTGAGCGTGCCCTCTCCGGCAAACGAACTGTTCATCTGAGTGCGCTTCACGGTGGCCCCGCTGACGGTTGACGGGTAAAACCCATATCCCGACTTGATGGCCCAGAACTGGTAATCGTTTGCCACATCGCCACCGGCCGCCAAGTTGGAAAAGGTGTAATTCCCATTCGCATCCGTGGTGGTTGTCGTCGCAACCGTATTTGTATTGCCCAGGAAGGCATAAATCGTCACCCCCGAGAGGGGATTACCTTCGAAGGTGACGGTGCCGGAGATGCTGGCCACGCGCGGTCCCTGGTCGGGGCTGGTCGAGCCGCCGCCTCCGCCAACTACGCCGCTTCCGCCGCCGCAAGCGCTCAACATAACTACAACGATCGACGCCAACAATCCCTTCATCCAACCCATGGCCTTGCCTCCCCGGGCCCCGGACAGGGGGAATTGAAGCAGCAACTGCGCGCTTCACTGCCAATGGTCCACTTTTCAGATCGGCGATCCGCGGTTAATCTTTAGAGTTTTCCAATACGATTCCGCACTTTTCGCGGGGAGTGTCTGAGCAAAGTGAATGCACCTCCAGGTTCCTGCGGGGTTACGACGGTTTCTTGGGCGATTCCGATTTCCTGTTGAGACGACCATTTCTCTGCTTCCTTGCTCCCTCCTCGCAGCTTTGGATTCGGCCGCCATGCACGATCCCGAGCGCAGCCGCGATTGCGCTGCCGGCGCGCCTGCGGTACCACTCCAGCACCGCTCCCATGGCCTATACTCTAGGTTGCATCGCGCGTTTTTTCGCCTTCTGGACGAGGTACTTCGAATGAGCAAGGACCATACATTCCATTCCACAACCGTGATCTGTGTGCGGCGCAACGACCAGGTGGTGATGGCCGCCGACGGCCAGGTGACCTTAGGCGACCACGTGCTGAAGCACTCGGCCAAAAAAATTCGACGGCTCTATCAGGACAAGATCCTCGCCGGCTTCGCGGGTTCGACAGCCGACGCCTTCAACTTGTTTGCGCGCTTTGAGACCAAGCTCGAACAGTACGCGGGCAACCTGAACCGCGCCGCCGTGGAGCTGGCCAAGGACTGGCGCACCGACAAGATGTTGCGCAACCTGGAGGCGCTGCTGCTGGTGGCCGACAAGGGGCAGACGTTTTTAATCTCCGGCTCCGGAGATGTAATCGATCCCGACGAGCCGCTGGCGGCGATCGGTTCCGGCGGCAGCTACGCCACGGCCGCGGCGCGCGCGTTGATGGAGAATACCGATATGGGCGCGCGCGAAATCGCCGAGAAGGCGATGAAAATCGCCAGCGAGACCTGCATCTACACCAACGACCGGGTAACAGTGGAAGAGTTATAAGAGCCCGGCGGCCCAAAGCCCGTTTAGATTTCATAGCTCATCAATCTCCGCGACGAGCGCCGGCTTGCGCGCAATTCCTGCCGCCCTCGAAATGGAAGCTGGGAAGCAGCCGCCGAGGTCGAGCTCGGGATTGCCGAGGCAGGCGCCCGGCCAGTCGATGAACGTCACGCCACCGGACGCCAGGCAGATGTTGTCGCTGCGCAGGTCGAAATGCACCGCCGACGATCCGTCGAGCCGGCAAGCGGCCTCGGCCTCCGAAAGCCGGGGCAGGGACCGCTGGAGCCACTCCCGCGACGCCAGGCCCAGCGACAGGAACGGCGCGGGATCCTCGGCGATCGTCGCCCAGCCGCCCCGGGTGACGCCGTGTGTCTCCGCGAAGGATGGCGGTGGCGCCTTGGCGGCGTGCAGGGCGTGCACTCGTTCCAGGACGGCCTCCAGCAGCGGCGCATCCCACGGCGGCGGCCAGCGGGCGTCGCTGAGGTCCTCGATGATCAGCAGAGGCTCGGTCTCGTGGTCGTCCCAGCCGATCAGGCGGGGCATGAAGGGCCCGGAAAGGCGCTGGTAGACGACGCCCTCGCGGCGCAGCTGGGTCGCGGTTAACGGCGTCGTCGCCGCTGACGAACGCCCGCTCGCTGCCGGCGGCGGCGACATAGCGCGCCGCCGGCGTGTAGCCGCCCGAGATAGGCCGCCAGGACGTCGGCGTCCAGCCGAGCGCCTCCGCGGCGCGGGCGGCGACGGCTGGGGAGGGTTCTGGCGTCATCGGCCGAACCGAAACCGGTTGCGGGCGGCGGTCAAGCCTTGGGTCGCCCGCGGCGCGCGGCGCCGCGGTCACGCCATCGCCTGGCCCTGGCCACGGAGGCGCGGAAGGCGCGCAGGACCAGCGCCAGCACCATGCAGGCGGTCGCCGTCAGGGCCGCGTCGGCGAAGAGGCCGCCGTTGAGGCCATTCGGCCATGAACACCGCGCCGTCGATGAGCTGCATATAGGTGAGCGGGACCGCGCTGGAGGCGAACAGGAGGCCGAACTGGGTGGCGGCGAGGGGATTGTCTTCGCCGAGGGAATTCAGCGCGATCACGTTGGAGACGGCGAAACCGAGCGGCTGGAAGAGGTTGTCGCCGAGCAAGCGCCACGCCGAACAGGGCCGGCGTCCGCGGCAGCCCGATCAAGAGGAAGCTGAAGCCCGCGCCCAGGAGACCCAGCACCAGGTAGAGCACGCGCGGGGCCGCAGCCCGGCGCCCGGTCGCGGCGCCAGCAGGCTGCCGACCACGCCGGCCACGCACACGCCCGCGCCGCCGATCAGCCCGGCCAGCGCCTCGCTGGTGTGGAACTGCGCCGGCGAAGCCCGACAGCGAATTGGTCAGGGCGAACGCCGTCGCCGGCGAGATGAACAGGAGCAGGGTCCAGAGCACGATCGGCCGGCGGACCACCCGGCTGACGTCCCTGGCGAAGGCGAGCGCGCCCTCGCGCGCCAGCCGCGCGTCGGCGGGCGGGCAGGGGGTGGCGAGCAGGAGCGGGCAGGGCCAGCAGGCTGAGGCGGAGAGCAGCGCGCCCAACGGCGCGGGCAGGTCGCGGAAGATCGGGATGGCGATGGCCCGGCGAGGCCGCCCGAGGCGATTTCAGCGCCGCGAACCAGGCGCCCAGCGCGCCTTGCTGGTCCCGGGGGACCAGCTCGCCGAACCAGCCGCCGCAGGCGGCCGCGACCAGATAGGCGCCGAGATTGGAGAGGAAGAAGAACGCCGGCAGCAGCCTCCAGCCGCCGGACGAACAGGAAGGCCGCGGCGCCGCCGAACCGGTGACGAGGGTGAAGACGACCGCCCAGGTGCGGCGGGAGAACCGCCGTTGTTTTGACCGTCCCCAACACATTTATAGCCACGACGGAGGCTATCTCGCAGGCTCGCGCGATTCCCGAGTTCATTGACGTCGATGAGCGCACCTACAACATGTCAGCACAGATGCTCGAACGCTATCTGGAAAAGCAGTGCGTGCGCA
>CAVXOO010000393.1:0-7465 GCA_963762945.1 uncultured Acidobacteriaceae bacterium
CTTCAATCGGGCGGCGACAGGCGCGCTGGTGGGAACCACGGATGCGCACAGAATCGCGGGTCCGGGCCGCGTGGAGAGCCTGCGCATCTGGCCGCCGGAAGATAAGTCGATCATCCAGATTGGCCGCTTTGGAATTCCTTACAAGCTGGGCGAGAAGTAGCCGCGCGTCTCCACCTTTCGGTCGATCCTGCCTTCCGTCCCGTCCCTTTATACTTGCTGCCATGCGTCTTTCCCCGCGTGCTTCCCTCTTTCTAGGACTGATCCTGACCAGTGCTCCGGCATTGCTGTTGTCACAGACGGCAAGCTCCGCCGCGCCCGCTTCCGGCGAGCCTGCCGCTCAACAGGCTCAACCGCCCGCTTCCGGCGGCGAGGCCACCGGCCCTCCGCAGCCCGCGCAATTCGACGAGCAGCACCGGCCCATCACCGCCGGCGGCTTCGTGAAGAGCGGCCCGGTCATCTTCGAAAACATTTCGGAAAAGGCCGGCCTCACGCACTGGACCCACAAGATGGGGACAAAAGAAAAAAAATACATCATCGAAACCAATGGGTCGGGGGTTTGCCTTGTCGACTACGACAACGACGGATGGCTCGACATCTACGTGGTCAACGGCTCGACCTTCGATGCCCTGGACGGTAAGGAGACGCCGCCGCACGCCGCGCTCTTTCACAACAACCACGACGGCACCTTCACCGACGTGAGCGCCAAGGCGGGCGTGACCAACGACCGCTGGGGATTTGGTTGCGCTGCTGCCGACTACGACAACGATGGCTGGCCCGATCTCTACGTGACCAACTGGGGCAAGAACCGCCTCTACCACAACAATCACGACGGCACCTTCACCGACGTTGCCGAAAAAGCCGGAGTGACGCTGGGCAACTGGTCCACCGGGCCCACGTGGGGAGATTACGACGGCGACGGGCGCCTCGATCTGTTTGTGCCTGGCTACGTGCACTTCGACCGCGACAATCTGCCGTCGAGCGGCGACAACGGATTGCCGGATACCTTCTGCACCTTCCGCGGCGTTGAGGTGAACTGCGGGCCGCGCGGCTTGAAGGGCGAACCCGATCATCTCTTCCACAACAACGGCGACGGCACCTTTACCGATGTGAGCGAGAAGGCCGGCGTGGCCGACAAGCCCGGTTACTACGGGTTGAGCTCGCTGTTTGTCGATATCGACAACAGCGGCAAACTCGACCTGCTGGTGGCCGACGACTCGACGCCCAACTATCTCTATCTGAACAAGGGCGACGGAACTTTCGAGGATGTGAGCTACTCCTCGGGCTACGCCGTCAACGAGACGGGACGCGAGACCGCATCGATGGGCATCGCAGCCGGCGATTTCCAGAACAACGGCATGGTCAACATCTTCAACACCACCTTTTCCGACGATTACAAGCCGCTCTATCGCAATGAGGGCGACGCCAACCTCACCGACATCAGCTACCAGTTAGGCATTGCCGAAATTTCCGTGCCCTTTCTCGGTTGGGGCGACGCGTTCTTCGATTACGACAACGACGGCTGGAAGGATCTGATGATGGCCGACGGCCACGTCTATCCGCAAGTCGAACCAGCATCCGTGGGGCACAACGTGGGCGCAGCGGCCAATGCTCTTCCATAATCTCGCCGGCAAAAAGTTCGAGGCAGTTCCGGCGGTCGAGGGATCGGGGCTTGCCGATGTCATCTCCGGGCGCGGATTGGCCGTGGGCGATCTCTTCAACGATGGCAAGCTCGACGTCGTGATCAACGTGATGGACGGCCATCCGGTGCTCTTGCGCAACGTGAACCCGGACCACAATCACTGGCTGGAGCTGAAGCTGGTGGGCGGACCCAAGAGCCCGCGCGACGCCGTCGGCGCAACGGTCTACTTGACGGCCAACGGCATGCGCCAGCGCAGCGACGTGTTGAGCGGCGGCAGCTACGGGTCAAGCAGCGATCCGCGTCCGCACTTCGGCCTGGGCCAGGCTGCAACCGTCGATGACATCGAAGTACATTGGCCCAGCGGCGAAGTGGAGCACTTCGCAGTGCCCGGCGTGGATCGCATCGTGACCATCACCGAGGGAAGCGGCAAAACGCATCCCATCGCCGCGCCTGCCGCAGCTACGAGCGGGTCGCGCTAAAGTCCTCCACCGCCATCGCTAGAACACGACTCGCGTCGTGATGGCGATTTGGTGGTTGTAGGTGTGGAAGTGTGTGGCCGCGATTTGATCGATCGCGCCAACCGTGATTCCAAGACGGCTGTGAGCTTCGCCGGGATGCACCTTTTTCGACACCAGCATTCCGGGCGTGACGAAGGTCTGATTCTTGCCGTCATTGGGCCCGCCCTTGAACCAGGTCGAGTTGATCTCAACCCCCGGCCAGAAATACTTGGCGACGCGAAACTGGTTGGCATCGTTCCACGCGACCGTGCGCCCCAGCTTGGCTGTCTCCATCACCGGTAGACTGGCGCCGAAGGTGCTCTGCACCGCCAACGGTCCCCAGCCCTTGCCGAAGCCGAGGTTCGGAGAGACGGTTGCGTCGGCGCTGCCGTTCTTATAACTGCCGGTAGGAATCGTGGAAGACAGAAACGCGCACAAGTCATAATTGCCGTGCTGCGCATTGCCCGAGAGATAACGATACTTCAAAAGGAACGACATATCGCCGGCGCCGTTTGCCACGGTTGGAACGCTGTGCAGAAAATAACCGGGAAGATTTACGGCCACTTCCGTTTTTGCGAACGGGATCAGGTTGAGTCCCTTGTTGCCGTCGAGATTCCAGGTTTGCGTAAGGTTCGGCGCTGTCTGGCGATCGAAGTCCGTCCTGGCGACCTGGATCAAACCGACATACGTCGTGATAATGGGCGGCGGCCAGGCCGGTTGTTTGGCTTGCGTCTGGCTCGCGCGCCGCTCCCATCGCGCAATAAAACCTTGCGCAAACAACGGAGCAGACAGTGAGAGCAGTGTTAGGAGTACGAACAATCTGCGTTGCATCGGACCTCGTTTGGGGAAAGGGATGATCCCTGGGAAAGAGAAGAATCGATGCGACGATAACAGGCCGCGAGGTGCTTTACATCCAACTTAAGGTGGAGAACGTGTTCCATCCGAAGCCGCGTTCCGAGTGCGGTGCTGCCGCCTATCTCGCTCTTCGGCTCCTTCTCCACTGAAAGTCGTAAAGTTCTATCGGCACATTGCCCGATGCGCGCTCTCGACACTCGCCGCTAAGGTTATCTCGCCGGTCAAAGCTAGCGACTCGATGCATGAAGGAAACCAGTGCGTGTTTCCGACGATCGAGAATCGTGCAACTGCTTCATGCCCGGCGTTCGATTCCCCATTCTCAAGCGAGGTCACAATCCATGTCATCGAAGTCGCACCGAAGGAGCGGCGGGAACAGTCCTGCCTGCGGGAGTTTCGCACTTTTAACCAGATTCAAGTCAGTCGTTGCGCTCAGCGCGGTCTGTTTGTTTCTGATTTTCGGCCATTCGCTCTTCGCGCAGGGTTGCATCCTGGCCCGATCGCCGGAACAGGGCGGTATGCCCACGGGACAAGGCGGCGTCCTCGAACCGGGACACTTTGAGGTGACGATCGGTGAGAGACATCAGTTCTCCTACCAGCACTATGTGGGCGACGTTTACCAGGAGTACCGCGCGCAGCAGGGAACGCAGGTAGAGAACCGGATCAATCTCGTTACCGTCAATGTCACTTACCAGTGGACTCCCAGAGTCAGCGTGGAGGTTGACATGCCGTTTCTTTTCGCCTCCCGCAAGTCGCAGAACTCACCCATCGAGTACCAGGCTTCAGGAGTGGGAGACACGATCGTTGGCGTCAACTCCTGGCTGCGCAATCCCACTCACGCGACGCGCAATAACTTCTCCGTGGGGCTCGGCTTGTTGATGCCGAGCGGCAACGACGATGTGCAGAACACGGTGAACACCAACACCTCCGGCACGGGCGCGCCGGTTGAAGTGACCGCGCCGGTTGACTATTCCATTCAGCCGGGAAACGGCGGATGGGGCCTGGTGATGCAGTGGATGGGATACCAGCGCGCAGGCAATTCGCTCACCTTCTATACCGATGGAGATTACATTGCGACACAGGGAGGCACCAACGGCGTGCAACGAGGCGCGACGCTGAGCACGACCACTCCGCTCGATAACTACGCGGCCATCAGCGACCAGTACCTTTTTGAAGCGGGCGTGCTTTTCCCTCTGCCCCACGTCAAAGGGTTGAGCGTGACCCTCGGCCCTAGAGACGAAGGCGTACCCGCTTACAATCTGTTTCCTGTAAACAACGACGGATTCCGCAGGCCGGGCTTCGCGGTGACGGCTGGGCCGGGAGGCGAGTACGTGCGCGGAAATAACATCCTCACGGCGGGTGTTTTCAAAGCGATTCACCGGGACCGAACCGTCAGCTATCCCGATTCTGTGTATGGCCAGCATGGCGACGCGGCGTTCGCTCAATGGGTGTGGCTGGCCAGTTGGACGCACCGATTTTGAACCCCATCGATCCGGCTCCAAAATGCCGATGATTGGGTGCCCCATCCAGTCCGCGTCTTGTGCGGACTGGGTGGGATAGCGCAACACGATTCGCGTGCCGGATCAATACGCCTGGCGGCCGCGGACGTCGCCAGGAACGACTTTTGCGAGGCGTTTATGCGAAGAACCCTGGTTCTGTTCTCAATGTTGCTTGCAGTTGTTTCGAGCCTCGGCGCCGCTGATTCCAAACGCGTGCCCAATCTCGAATTTCAAAGTCTTTCCGGCACCAAGGTGAGGACCGGCGATCTTGATGGCTCGATCGCGGTTGTGAATTTCTGGGCAACGTGGTGTGTGCCGTGCCGCCAGGAATTCCCCATGCTCTCCAGTTTGGCGCAGAAATACGCGGGCAAGGTTCGTTTTGTCTCCATCTCGGCCGACGACGATCCAGCCAATCGCAAGCATCGAGCCAAGATCGACCAGTTTCTGAATGACGAAAAGCCGGCAATGGAGATCTGGTTGGGCGCAGACCTCGATGCATTAGAACGCTCTGGCCTGGGCCAGGTTTTGCCCGGCACTCTGATTCTCGACGCAAACGGGCAGGTCATCTCGCGCGTCGAAGGACAAGCTCAGGAAGAAGACATCGTCGCGCCGATCAAGTGGCTCTTGAATGGGCAAAGCGGTCCCGCGCCGCGGAGAGAGGTCAAGAGATATTGATGCGCCAAAATATTCATGAACGGCACCGCCGCCTCCACCTTTCGATGGAGATTTTTACTGGTCCAATTCCCGATTGCCCCGACGCCGCGCGCAAACGTAAGATAGCTCACACGATGCTTCCCCGCGTCTCCGTCTCACGAATCGTGTCCTTTGCTGGCAGCCTTTTATTTGCTCTGGCGTGCGCCTGTGCTTTCATGGCTTGGCGGACGCGCCCGGCCCACGCCCAGGACGATGCCGCTGTAGCCAGGGCGATCTATTCGCAGAACGTGGCCAAGAGCTATCGGCTGCCCTTCGCTGCCGATCAATATCCGGCGAATGCCTCGTCCAATACTTTCCTGCCGTCGAATGCCACCACCGATACCGGCGAGTTTATCGACCCCGCGAGTTTTCCCACCGCGAAGTATTGCGGCCACTGCCATCAGCAGGCCTACGCGGAGTGGCGTCAAACCGTGCACGCCAATTCCTTCCGCAATCCCTGGTACGTGAAGAACGTGAATCTTCTGAGCAAAGCGCGCGGCATCGAATACACGCGCCACTGCGAAGGCTGCCACAATCCCATCGCGCTCACCTCCGGCGCGCTCACCAAGGGCTCGCCCATCGACCGCCACTTTGACAGCGATGGCATCACCTGTTCCGTCTGCCATTCCATTCAAAAAGTCAACACGCGCGGCACCGGCAGCTATGTCATCGCTCAGCCCGCGGTGATGGTGGACGCAGACGGCAAGCCCATCTACGGCGAGGTTCCCGACAAGGAAATCCTGGCGCATCTCGATCGCCACTCCAAAGCGGTGATGAAAGATTTCTATCGTACCAGCGAGTTCTGCGGTGCGTGCCACAAGGCAGCCCTGCCGCGCATGTTGAATCACTACAAGTGGCAGCGCGCCATCTTTCTTTACGACGAATGGCAACAAGCTTCGTTCGGCAAGCAGAATCCTCTTCCGTTTTACGTGAAGGACCAGGTCTCCACCTGCCAGAGCTGCCATATGCCGAAGGAAAGCCTCACCATGCAGGATTACGGCGCAGACGACGGCAAGCTGGCCTCGCATCGCTGGCTGGGAGCCAACACCCTGCTCTACAAGTACTACGGCTACGACGAGCAACTGCAGAAGACCATCGATTTTCTGCACCAGGGCGCGCAAAAAACCGGAGTGCTGAATGTTCGACCTCTTCGCCATCGAGCGCAATGGCGGCAAACCGACCGCTCCTCTCGGCGCCAAGGATTTTGAAATTGCTGCGGGCGACGTGCTCACGGTCTCGGTCGTCATTCAGAACAAAGGAATCGGGCATACGCTGGTTCCCGAACAGCGCGATTTTTACGAGTGCTGGGTGGAGTTCGAGGCCAAAGACTCAGCCGGCCGCACCTTGATGCATTCAGGCGGACTTCTTCCCGACGGCTCGCTCGACCCCACCGCCCACAGCTTCACCAACCGGCTCATCAACGATCGCGGCACGCTCAACGATCTGCACCAGGTGTGGGACACGCGCGTGGTGGCCTACAACAACACCATTGCCTCGGGCCGCTCGCAGATTGTGCGCTATCAATTCAAGGTTCCAAGCGATGCGACCGGGCCGATCACGATGACCGCCAGGGTGAACTATCGGCGCTTCAACCAGCACTTCATCGATTTTGTTTTCGGTAAGCACTACGACATGCCGGTGGTAGAGATTGCTGCGCGCACGCGCACCCTCGCGTTGGGCGCGAACGCCGCCACTCCGCCCGACCCGGGTGACAATCCGGTGTGGATGCGCTGGAATAACTACGGCATCGGATTGCTCGATGCGCAGCAGTATTCTGAAAGCGCCCGTGCCTTTGAGCAAGTCGTCCAGTTGCGTCCCGACTATGCCGACGCGGATACCAATGTGGCCATCGCCGATTATTCGTGGCAGCGCTACGGCGAAGCCCGCGCCAATCTCGAGAAAGCGCTGCGCCTGGCTCCGCACAACGCCCGCGCGCTTTACTATCTGGCGCTGGTGGATCGCATTCAGGGCCGTCCCGACGCTGCCATCGCCGACCTGCTGGAAGTGATTACGCAATTTCCCCGCTCCCGCGACGCGCACCGCGAACTTGGCTTCTCGTTTTATCAGCAGCACAAATACGAGGAAGCGCGCGCCGAATATGAAGCGGTGCAATCGATCGATCCCGACGATCTCTCCGCGCATTACATTCTTTCCATCG
This sequence comes from uncultured Acidobacteriaceae bacterium, assembly GCA_963762945.1. Lineage (GTDB taxonomy): Bacteria > Acidobacteriota > Terriglobia > Terriglobales > Acidobacteriaceae > Telmatobacter. Next base: position 7,339 of record CAVXOO010000393.1, read on the forward strand.
TCTACCGGCGCTTGGGGATGAAGGAGAAAGCCGCGCGCGAAGCCGCGGCCTTCGCCGACCAGAAGGACGATCCCACCGCCGGCACCTACGCGCTCGAGTACCTGCGCCAGCATCCTGAGATCACCTC
>CAVXOO010000394.1:0-11648 GCA_963762945.1 uncultured Acidobacteriaceae bacterium
TCCCGATTACTTGTTAGTAGTTTCTTCTTATTTCTTAGTGTTTTCTTCCTTATTTGGTTAATTATCATTGTTCCCCGTTTTGTTCAACCGCTTCACCCGCACGCGTATCACTGGCTTCAGTTTCGATTAATTTGGTAGCTTCAGGTGCGTCTTTCCCGTAGCACTATCGCCAAGCTGCAGCTTGAGCGGTTCAACGTTGATACTGCTCATTTGCCCCGCCTGAATCACGGGCGTTTTGAGCTCATTGTCGCTAGTTTTGGTGATTGGCTGATTAGTGCTAGTTTTGCCCGCGGGTGTCTTCGGCTTCTCCGCGGCCCTGCTCGGGGGCTTCGATGCCTGCTTCGGCGTTTTCTGCAGATTTAACGGTGATATTTGCCGCTGGCGCGAGAGCGTGACCCGCGGGATTACCCGCAAATTACCAGCAGCCTTCTTGGTCTTCTTGCGCTTCTGCGATAACTTTACCAGCCAGATCGCCAAAATAATAATTATGATGAGCGCGGCCGCCGAGGACCCGGCCGCGACCCCGATCGTCGCGTTCTTCCCGAGCGAGAACACCGCGCCCGGCACCAGTTGTTCTCCGGCGCCCACGTCCCCGCGCCGCAGACGCACGCGTTGTCGACCTGCACCGCGGACGGGGGGCAGGCGATGCAGGTCTGGTTGTAGTACACCGCCGTGCACCTGAGCAGCACCCCGTTAGAGCATTGGTAGTTTTACGGGCACTGCGAGCAGGTGGACGCGCCGGCCTGGCTGTACGTCGTTCCCGCGCACTGCGAGGAATTTGTCCCGTTGCAGAAGTAGCCGGCTGCACACAGAACGCACGTGTTATTCAGCAATCTGCTGTTGTCATTGCAGTACGCGCATCCGATGCTCGAGTTGTAATTTGGGAGCTAGCAGGAGCACTGCGAGGCCCCTGGGGCGGCAGTGGCTGCCCCAACGCATGCGGTGCAGATATAGTTGCTGAAAACATAATTATCGTTACACGATGAACAATTTTTTGTGTAGTTAGAGTTTTTATCCATGCATGATGTGCAACCCACGCCCGTGAGGCCGGCCGCGCACGTCGTACACGTTCCAGATTGTAGTGAGTAGCCCGAGTTACAGGTGCACGCTCCGCTAGAGTAAGTTGCGTACTAATCAGTACATGAGGTGCATCCCACGCCTGTGAGGCCGGCCGCGCACGCCGTACACGTTCCAGATTGTAGTGAGTAGCCCGAGTTGCAGGTGCACGCTCCGCTAGAGTAAGTTGCGTACTAATCAGTGCACGAGGTGCACCCCACGCCCGTGAGGCCGGCCGCGCACGTCGTACACGTTCCAGATTACAGTGAATAGCCTGAGTTGCAGGTGCACGCTCCATTAGAGTAAGTTGCGTGCTAATCTGTACATGAGGTGCAGCCCACGCCCGTGAGGCCCGCCGCGCACGCCGTACACGTTCCAGATTGTAGTGAGTAGCCCGAGTTACAGGTGCACGCTCCGCTAGAGTAAGTTGCGTACTAATCGTCACATGAGGTGCATCCCACGCCTGTGAGGCCGGCCGCGCACGCCGTACACGTTCCAGATTGTAGTGAGTAGCCCGAGTTGCAGGTGCACGCTCCGCTAGAGTAAGTTGCGTACTAATCAGTACATTAGGTGCATCCCACGCCTGTGAGGCCGGCCGCGCACGCCGTACACGTTCCAGATTGTAGTGAATAGCCCGAGTTACAAGTGCACGCTCTATTAGAGTAGCCCGCATTCGGATCAATGCATGAAGTACATCCCGCGCCTGAACACGCGATACACGTTCCTAATTACAATGAATAGCCCGAGTTGCAGGTGCACGCTCCATTAGAGTAGGTTGCATATAATCAGTACATGTGGTGCAGCCCACGCCTGTGAGGCCGGCCGCACATGCCGTACACGTTCCAGATTGTAATGAATAGCCCGAGTTACAAGTGCACGCTCCATTAGAGTAAGTTGCATGCTAATCAGTACATGAGGTGCAGCCCACGCCCGTGAGGCCGGCCGCGCACGCCGTACACGTTCCTAATTACAATGAATAGCCCGAGTTGCAGGCGCACGCTCCATTAGAGTAAGTTGCGTACTAATCTGTACAGGAGGTGCAGCCCACGCCAGTAAGGCCGGCTGCGCACGCCGTGCACGTTCCAGATTGTAGTGAGTAGCCCGAGTTGCAGGTGCACGCTCCGTTTGAGTAAGTTGCATGCTAATCTGTACATGAGGTGCATCCCACACCCCAGTGAGGCCGGCCGCGCACGCCGTACACGTTCCAGATTACAGTGAATAGCCCGAGTTACAAGTGCACGCTCCATTAGAGTAGCCAGCATTCGGATCAATGCATGAAGTACATCCCGCGCCTGAACACGCGATACACGTTCCTAATTACAATGAATAGCCCGAGTTGCAGGTGCACGCTCCGTTAGAGTAAGTTGCGTACTAATCGGTGCGCAGGTGCACCCCACGCCAGTAAGGCCGGCTGCGCACGCCGTGCACGTTCCAGATTGTAGTGAGTACGTCCGTTGCAGGTGCACGCTCCGTTTGAGTAAGTTGCATGCTAATCTGTACATGAGGTGCACCCCACGCCAGTAAGGCCGGCTGCGCACGCCGTGCACGTTCCAGATTGTAGTGAGTAGCCCGAGTTGCAGGTGCACGCTCCGTTAGAGTAAGTTGCGTACTAATCAGTGCACGAGGTGCACCCCACGCCAGTAAGGCCGGCTGCGCACGCCGTGCACGTTCCAGATTGTAGTGAGTAGCCCGAGTTACAGGTGCACGCTCCGCTAGAGTAAGTTGCGTACTAATCAGTACATGAGGTGCAGCCCACGCCCGTGAGGCCGGCTGTGCACGCCGTACATGCTCCAGATTTCAGTGAATATCCTGAATTGCAGGTGCACGCTCCGCTAGAGTAAGTTGCGTACTAATCAGTACATGTGGTGCACCCAACACCAGTAAGGCCGGCCGCGCACGCAGTACATGCTCCAGATTGTAATGAGTAGCCCGAGTTGCACGTGCACGCTCCATTAGAGTAAGTTGCATGCTAATCAGTACATGTGGTGCAGCCCACGCCAGTGAGGCCGGCCGCGCACGTCGTACACGTTCCAGATTGTAGTGAATAGCCCGAGTTACAAGTGCACGCTCCGTTTGAGTAAGTTGCATGCTAATCTGTACAGGAGGTGCACCCCACGCCCGTGAGGCCGGCCGCGCACGCCGTACACGTTCCAGATTGTAGTGAGTAGCCCGAGTTGCAGGTGCACGCTCCATTAGAGTAAGTTGCATGCTAATCAGTACATGTGGTGCAGCCCACGCCAGTGAGGCCGGCCGCACACGCCGTACACGTTCCAGATTACAGTGAATAACCCGACTTGCAGGTGCACGCTCCATTAGAGTAGCCAGCATTCGGATCAATGCATGAAGTACATCCCGCGCCTGAACACGCGATACACGTTCCTAATTACAATGAATAGCCCGAGTTGCAGGTGCACGCTCCATTAGAGTAAGTTGCGTACTAATCAGTGCATGAGGTGCAACCCACGCCTATGAGGCCGGCCGCACACGCCGTACACGTTCCAGATTGTAGTGAGTAGCCCGAGTTGCAGGTGCACGCTCCATTAGAGTAGGTTGCGTACTAATCAGTACATGAGGTGCACCCCACGCCCGTGAGGCCGGCCGCGCTGACCGTACACGTCCCAGATTACAGTGAGTAGCCAGAATTGCAGGTGCACGCTCCATTAGAGTAAGTTGCGTACTAATCAGTACGTCGTGCCTCGACACCCGTGAGGCCGGCCGCGCACGCCGTACATGCTCCAGATTACAGTGAATAGCCAGAGTTGCAGGTGCACGCTCCATTAGAGTAAGTTGCATGCTAATCAGTGCATGAGGTGCATCCCACGCCAGTGAGGCCGGCCGCACACGCCGTACACGTTCCAGATTACAGTGAATAACCCGACTTGCAGGTGCACGCTCCATTAGAGTAGCCAGCATTCGGATCAATGCATGAAGTACATCCCGCGCCTGAACACGCGATACACGTTCCTAATTACAATGAATAGCCCGAGTTGCAGGTGCACGCTCCATTAGAGTAAGTTGCGTACTAATCAGTGCATGAGGTGCAACCCACGCCTATGAGGCCGGCCGCACACGCCGTACACGTTCCAGATTGTAGTGAGCTCGATGTCGAGATCGATCTCGCGCATAGCTTCACGGAGATTGGCCCCATCCATCTGATAGCTGCGGCGATCGCCGAACTGCGGTGCGGAGCCGGCGGCCTCGCGGAAGGGACCGTAGACGCCGAAGCAAACTTCGACGCATAGCTGAGGATGGGCGTCTCGGCAGGCCCGCCGCGTCGAGCGCTTTGCGGATCGCCCCCACGCGGCCGTCCATCATGTCGCTGGGAGCGACCACATCCGCGCCCGCCCGCGCCTGGCTCACCGCCGTGCGCGCCAATAATTCGAGCGTCGGGTCGTTGTCGATATTAAACTCATCACCCGATTTTCGCCACCACGCCGCAGTGACCGTGGCTGGTGTATTCGCAAAGGCACACGTCGGCGATCAGCACCAGCTTCTTTGCCGCAGCCGTCTGCTTCAGCGCCCGCAGCGCCTGCTGCACGATGCCGCTTTCCTCCCACGCGCCAGTGCCCTGGTCGTCTTTCGATTCCGGCAGGCCAAAGAGCAACAATCCACCCAGCCCCAATTGCGCGGCCTCTTCGGCTTCGCGCACAGCTTCGTCCACGGAGAGGTTGAAGACACCGGGCATGGAACCGACAGGATTACGCACGCCCTTGCCGGGACAAATAAAAAGCGGATAGACGAGGTCGCCGGGCTCGAGTGCGGTCTCGCGCACCAAGGCGCGCAAGGGCTCCGTACGCCGCATCCGCCGCATCCGCTGGACTGGGAAGCTCATGCAACGATTGTAAGACAGCTTTTAGCCCCTAGAACTGGTTGCATAAATCCAGTTTTGAAAGGGCACGGCTTCAGCTGGGCCATGAAGGGTGCGTAAAAAGCGGGGCTTTAGCCCCTGAGGAACGTTTTTCAATCAATCGGACGGATTCATGTAACCAGCTCAAGCTGCTAGCTGATCGCGCTCGGCTCGGAGCCTGCGCGAAAACCCGCTGCAGCGATCCGCAGGAAAACTACCCATTGATCCACAACAGCCCCAATCAGCAAGAACGAGCTAAAAGCTAAGAGCTAACAGCTAGAAGCTGCCTTTCACAGGCTGTCGTAGAGCGTCGAATTCCGGTAGCCGAGCAGGATCACCAGCGTGGCAATGCCGAGCGCGGTTCCGAAGGGAATCTTAATGAGGCAAACCACCGCGGCGATGATGGCCATAATGCGTCCCCACTGCGCGCGTTCCAGCAATCCCCATCCGGCGATGGCGCAGACAATGGCGCGCAGCGAAAGCATGATCCACGCAAAGTGAATGATCGCCGGGCCAAACCAGCCGGGGAACATCGGGTGGCCGTTTGCCCAGGGGCCAAAACCGCCTGCGAAGAAAGCGCGCGCGAAGCTCATCGCGGCAACGCCTAGCAGCAGCGAAACTCCGGCATAGACCAGCCACAGAATGCCGAGCACCCGCACCTTGCCTGCATAACGCGCCACTTCGTATTCCATGCCGGGCATCGGGGCAACCGGCGGAGTCATCGGCGCCGCGGCACGGCCGCATTTTGGGCAAAACCCCTGCCCAGCTTCCAATGTCAGACCACATCCGCTGCAAAACATATCTTCCTCCCGCAATCGCAATAAGGATACGCGCACCCGGCGCGATTAGTTCCAGATAAGCGAATAACTGAGCCGTGGGCCGAGCCGCCGGCAGCTTGGACCCGGTAGCCGCGGTACTCAGGTGAGTCGATGGCCGCCGCGCACAGTTATGCTCGGAGCAAGAGGTACGCGTGAAATCTCCTGGTGTTTTCCTCACCGCTGAATGGAAGCAGCTCGTGCTGTTTAATTACTCGGTCGATCCCGGTCTGCTCAAGCCTCTCACTCCCGCCGGCGTCGAGCTCGACAGCTTCGCAGGCCACACCTATGTGAGTCTGGTGGGATTTCAGTTCAACAACACCCGCGTTGCAGGTTTTGCGATTCCCTTTCATCGCTGCTTTGAAGAGGTCAACCTGCGTTTCTACGTGCGGCGTTCAGAAAAACGCGGGGTGGTTTTCATTCGCGAACTGGTCCCGAAGCTGGCTATCGCGGCCACGGCGCGGCTCTTCTATGGCGAGAGGTACTCTCGTGTGCCCATGGGCCACACCATTCAAGAACAGCCGGAAATGAACGCCCTTGAAGCCGAATACTGGTGGGGCTTCGAGCGGAAAAAGTGCGTGATGCGGCTCAACACCGCCGGAGACAGCTTTCTCCCCGCCGAAGATTCTCTAAGCCAGTTCATCACCGAACACTACTGGGGTTACGCCGCCCAACGGCGCGGTGGATGCATCGAATATCACGTCCAGCACCCGCAGTGGACTGTACGAAATGCGAGCCAAGCGAGCTTCTCGGGCAACGCGGCGCATCATTACGGAGCTGACTTTGCCAAGCTTCTCGAGCGCCCACCGGATTCCGCGTTCCTGGCCGAGGGATCTGCAGTTACTGTTTTCCGTGGAAGCAGAATTCAATAGCCAATCTGCGGGCAACCCGCCCCGCTTCGTGCCGGGTTGAGCGACCTTGGAGCCCGCAAAGTGTGTCGGGTCGCGCGCCCCAAATGGAACCCCTTTTCCCGATCCCCATGCAATACTTTGCATCTTTGCCCAATCGGAAGGCCAGTTTGGATCGTTAAGCATAATATCTTCAACGCGCAAACCAGCGCCGCATTTGGCCCTTCAAATGCAAAACCACAGCAGCGCCCGCTGCGCACTCCCCAGCGGAGCGCTGTTCGATCCCCAAATAAGTACGCACATCAAAGCAGCTCACTTTTTGCCTGGCATCGGCTTTGCGCAGTCGCCAGGTAAATGCTGACGCCCATGACAGTCAGGCTCCTCAGGGCCCCAACATTGAACGGAGGACGTAACCATGCGTAAGCTTTCTCTCGTCGCTTGCATCATTGCCTTTGGTTCTCTCGCGGTCAGCGCTCATGCACAAACCAGCGTTGCCTTCGGCTTTAGCGACTTCAACAGCTCGAACAACCTCACCATCGACACCACCAACGGCAACCTGGTTTTCGATAACACCGATTCAGGCTGGATCGATCAAGACGCCACCCACACCGCCGGCAACACAAACTACGTCGTTGGAAACCTGAGCGGCGATCAGTATAACGATTACTTCGACTTCAATCTCACAGGCCTCACCGGGAAAGTGACTTCGGCCACGTTCAATGTTTTCACCGACGCTATCACCGTGCCGGGATTCTACGACATCTACGGAACCTCGCTGACTCCCGACCAGGCAAGTTCCGCAGATCAGCCACTTCCCTACTTCTCGGATCTGACATCCGGGCCCGTGATCGGCGTCATCCACTTTGCGCCGGGCGACTCTGACACCACGGCCAGTATCTCCCTGAACTCCGCCGGAGATTCCTGGCTGCAGGCAAACGAGGGCGACGGCGTTGTCATTGGCGGCGCTTTCACGCCTACCCCTGAGCCCAACAGCCTTCTGCTCCTCGGAACCGGCATCGCCGGCCTTGCCGGTCTCCTCCGCCGCAAGTTCTCGAAGGCGCTCTAACTTCCGCAACACCGCATTGCTGCCCTCATTCTCGATTCAAAAAAGGCCGGGGATGTCTCCTCGGCTTTACGGAGAGTGATCTATGAAAAAGCTCCTTCCCGCTTCGCTCGTCCTCTGTCTCGCCGTCGCGCTCGCCGCAGTTCCCGCGCTTGCCGACTCCACCTTGTACAACAACACCGGCCCCATCTCCGACATTTCCGGTTCAGGATTCAATGGCGATAACATCTGGGTCGCCTGGACCATCAACAGCGGATTTGTCTTATCGAATTCCTTCGATGTAGCCTCGAATTCGACCGTAGACAGCGTCGCCTTCGATGTCTGGCTTACTCCGGGAGATACTCTAACCAGCGTCAACTGGTCCATTGGAACTACGAACATCGCACAAGAAGAATTCGACGCTACCGGCAGCGCAGACGGCACCACTGCCAACATCGCATCCCTCGTCGCCGCGCCCAATTCCAGCCATGGCGGATACTCCATCTACGTGGCCACCATCGACATTCCCGACCTGCCCGTCTCCGCCGGCCCCACCTACTGGCTCACCCTCCAGGATGCGGTCACGGCAGACAACAGCAATGCTTATTGGGACATCGGAAACGGACCCTCTGTCGCATGGCAAAACGTCTTCGGGAACGTGAATGGACAATTTGGCGCCGGCACAAATTCCGATACCTTCCAAATCCTGGGCAGCTCCTCCAGCCCAGTTCCCGAGCCCAACAGCCTTCTGCTCTTTGCGACCGGCATCGCCGCCCTGGCCGGCCTCCTCCGCCGCAAATTCGCCAAGGCGCTCTAACCTCGGCAACACCGCTTCGCCGCTTCCATTCTCAATTCTCCAAAAAATCCGCTGCCTCCATTCTCAATTCAGAAAAGCCGGGGAAATCTCCCCGGCTTTTTTTGCTCCGCTCCGTTCTTCTCAGCCCTACGGGCGTCCCAGCTCCAACCAACCGCGACTGAATGGGTGCCCCCGGTCCCTGGCACTCGGGGACCGGGGATCGCGCACAAACCTCAACTCACCGGCCATATATCAGCGCACAACCGAGGAAGCCCCACAATGTGTGGGTCCCGCGCCGCAACACTCGCAATAAAAGATGACTGGCTTCACGGGCTGCGGAAAAACTCGATACGGAGGGAGGCGGGGGTTTTAACCCCCGCAAAAGACCGCAGAATCGGCGGGGCCTTCAGGCCCGGACGTGTGCTTTTCAGAAATCTTGTCTGAAACCACGACTTTTTCCGCAGCCTCTTCAGCCCCCGAACCGCAAAAACGGTTGTCATCCCGAGCGACCCAAGCCCGCTTTAGCGGGCGCAATAAGGTAGCCCCAGTCGCAAGACTGGGGGTTACGCGCGCCCTCGCGCCGAAAGCCCGCTTCAGCGGGCGAAAGAACCTGGCCCAGTCGCAGCCGCGGATATTCAATCTACGGGTCCCCCAGGTTCGAGGTCCCCACCCACAGGTCTTGGTCCGTGGAGAGGGTTCTGCAGTTGCCTTTCGCGCACTCAACCCAGCAAGAAAAATGGGTGCCCCACATCTCGAGTTTGAGATGTGGGAGAGCGAACTCCTCGCAGTCCTCGGACCCGGAAACCAGCAACCTCAGCATCCACCAACTCCCGGCCCCGCATACAAAATCGCCCACCCATCATTCCTCTCCCCCTACCGCCATCTGGCGCTCCGCAGCACCCTCAAACGGAAATTGTTTTCCTGTCTTGAGAATGGAAATCATTTTCCTATTCCCAGTGCAAGGAATTGCCCCTCCCATCCGAGGATAACAACAGGAAATCTATAAGCATAGTGTTTTCAATGGCATGGCTTCCGTCTCGTTTGGCCTGTCAAGTGCAATCAGTAGGGCAAGATCAACTGTTTTTACTCCCAGGCAAAGCACCGCCCGTTCCCCCTCCCGGTTAGGTGCACGTCTGCATGGAGTTCACCGTTGCCTTGGCACTGGCCTTGGGTCAGGCGCCGCAATTTCTTCACGCCCAGGACAGCCATGCGACAGGCTGCTCCAGGCCCAAACCTCGAACGGAGAGCGAACCGTGAAAACTAGCCTGAAGATCATGATGCTGGCAGCAGCCGTGATTGCAACCTCATCCGCCGCTTACGCAAATTCCGACGTATTTTCGACCCTTCCCTCAGGAACAAGTGTCAGCAACCAATTCGCCGGCGTCGTGTACTCGCTCGAGGGCGGCTCGGTGACCGGATCACCCTCCAACAACTCCTTTGGTAATCAGGCTATAGGGAACTCCCCGACTGGCGATTACCCCACCTCTAACGGCGTAAACCTGGCCTTCACTTTGCCGGTTTCCGATCTCTCGTTTACTTTCAGTAACTTTGGTGAAAATGACCTTTCCTTCTACGAGGCCTTCGACGGAGCCACAATCGTCGACTCGGGAAACATCGGCGGGTCCGCCTACGCCGACGGCTTTACCACGGTCAACGTATCCGGCAGTGGCATCACCGATCTCGTGGTCGATAACGGGGAAAACGGCAACCAATACTGGGAATTCGGAATTGCCCGAGTTGACTTTACGCCAACACCTGAGCCGGAATCCTTCATGCTCTTGGGAACCGGCCTCGCCGGCCTTGCCGGCCTGATCCGCCTCAAGATCGCCCGGAAAGCTTAGCTCTCGCAAGGCCGCTTTACCGCTTTCATTCTTCATTCAAAAAAAGCCGGGGAAATCTCCCCGGCTTTTTGCGTTGCTCCGTTTTCCTCCGCCAAACAAGCGTCCCACCTCCAACGAACCGCGAATGAATGGGTGCCCCCGGTCCCCCAAACTTGGGGACCGGGAATCGCACGAGCCAAATCCGTCCTCATTCAACTCAGCACGAAAAATGGGCGCATCAGGTGTGAGTAACCACAAATGAATGGGTGCCGCACATCTCGAGTTTGAGATGTGGGAAACCACAAACCCCAATCCACCGGTTCTGTATCAGGGCGCGACCGGCGAACCCACACAGTGTGCGGGTCGCGCCGCATAAGCCGCAAAAGACGATTGTCATCCCGAGCGCAGTCGAGAGCCTGCCCTGAGCGGAGATCGCGCAGCGATCGGAGTCGAACGGGGATCTGCAGTTGCTCTTCGCAAATTCAACCCAGCAAGAAAAATGAGCGCATCAGGTGTGAGTAACCACAAATGAATGGGTGCCCCACATCTCGAGTTTGAGATGTGGGAAACCACAAACCCCAGCCCACCAGCCTCGTATCAGGGCGCGACCAGCGAACCCACACAGTGTGCGGGTCGCGCCGCATAAGCCGCAAAAGACGATTGTCATCCCGAGCGCAGCCGAGAGCCTGCCCTGAGCGGAGATCGCGCAGCGATCGGAGTCGAACGGGGTTCTGCAGTTGCCCTTCCCGCACTCTCCCAGAGGGAGAGCCGAAAATAGCCCTGGGCGTCAGCCCTGGGAACCCCGCCAAATTTACAAAAGAAATCAAGCACGCGGCGAAGCCGCGTGCCCGCCGTCACTCATCCTCGCAACCACCAACCAAGACAAAGACCACCACACGCCGACTTATCAATACCGAATCACTTAGTCGTTTCTACTGTGCAGCCGGTCAGCTTGTAGTGCCAGACTTCGCCGTGGCTCTCGCGATTGATCGAAACTTGTTCGGGCAATTGAAATCCGCCAACGCTTTGATAGCTATAGGTGAGGATTATCCGATTGCCGGACCTAAAATCTCCATCCTCGCCAAGCCTGTAGGAGGTCATGAGAAAGCCCTGCGGGCCGGGACGGAAGTCTGTTTCCCGGCGATCGGACTCAGATCCCTTTTCCGCTTCGCTCTGGAGGCTCATGTCGTGCGCGAGCATGAGCTCAACATCAAACGTCTGGACTTTGAATTCAAGCACGTAGCCTGACGTAGATGGCTCGACGTGAACGGGCGTGTTTTCCGGTGGAAGCATCGCGTTATTACTGGCGCCCAACCAGTTATTCAAGCTGAACTGCACTGCATGTTCGAGAAACCCTCAGCCATGCCTCCATAAGGGAGTTTGCGTTCTAGCAATACGTAACTCGCAATCAGTCAGACATAAAC
>CAVXOO010000395.1:0-5126 GCA_963762945.1 uncultured Acidobacteriaceae bacterium
CAACGTATCGCTAGAAAGCGCACGCCGTGGCGAGGCCAACCGGTTGCGCGGCGAACAGGCAGCGGTAATTGGCCGGCGCGACTCGCTGCAATCGCTGATTCGCAACCATGGCTACGCAACCGACTCTGTGCGGAGGTTGCTGAAGCCGGGCGCGCTGGGGCCGTCGGTGGCGCCCGTAGGCACGCTGGCGGACTTGCTGGAAGTGAGCGGCGAGTTCGAAGGCGTGGTGGACGAGTTTCTGCGCGAAGAACTGAATTACGTCGTTGTCGAAAGCTGGGGCGCGGCCGAAGAGGGTGTGCGCGTGCTGAAGACCAGCGACGGGCGAGCGACGTTTCTGGTTCACACCGACGCGCAGGGCGAACTGTTCGCATCCGGCGAAGTGCCGGTGAACGAGCCGGACGTGATCCCACTGAAGGATGCCGTGAAGGTGCTGAACGGGCTGGGACGGTCGCTCGAAAGAGTGCTGCCCAAGCTGCGTTACGGCTACCTGACACAGAATTCCCTGGACGCGCAACGGCTGGCGTTGCGCTATGGGCACGCGTATTTCCTGACGCCGGGCGGCGAGTGCTTCCACCGCTCGACGGTGACGGGCGGTAAACCGGCCAGCGAGGGTCCGCTGGCGCTGAAGCGGGAGTTGCGCGAGACCGAGGGCCGGCTGGCGAAGCTCGAGTCGGATCTTGACCAGGCGCAAAGGGATGCCGACGCACTGAGCCGCGCGATCGAAGAAACCACGGCGCAACTAGAGACCCGCGGCGAGGAGCGCAGGCAGGCAGAGAGCGAGGCGGCCACTCTGGGCGCAGGGCTGAAACAGATGGAGGCCGAAGCGCAGCGCATCGAGCGGCGCATGCAGGAGTGGCAGGCGCAGGCGGGGCGCAACCAGGACGCGCGCGAAGCCAAGCGGCAGGCGATCCAAGAAAAGCGCGAAGAGGCGGCGCGGCTCACGAGCGATCACGAGCAGGCGGACAGCGGCCTGAACGCGCGGCTGGCGCAGCTGGAAATTCTGCGGCAGAAGCGCGAGGCGCTGCAACAGCAAGCCGCGCAGATGACGGCGGAGCTGGCCGGTCTCGAAGAGCGGCGGCGCGGCGCGGATGCGGCCTTCCAGCGCATTGACCGTGTTTTCGGCGACCTGAGCCGGCGGGTGCAGACCATCGAGCAGCAGCGAACTGCGGCCGTGGCCGAGCGCGAGCAGCGCATCGGGGAAAACGCCGAGCTGGTGGCGCGGCAAAAAGAACTGACAGAGACCCGCGCGACGGCGTTGGCCAGCGCGCACGCTATCGGCGAGCAATTGCAGGCGCTGCGCCAGCAACTTGCGGAGATGGAGACGCAACTGAAGACTGGGCGCGCGGAACTCGACCAGTTGCGCGAAAACCGCGCCGCGCATTCGAGCGAATTAGCCAAGCTGCACTCCGACCTTGAGTATCTTGAAGCAAGCTGCCTGGCCGAAGTGAACGTTGAGGCGCAGGTGCTGCGCGCCGATGCGGAGATGGCGCGATTGGCCGGCGAAGAGCTGGCTGCTGAAGAGGAAACCTGCCGGGGCTTGAAGCAGCGGCTTGAACAGATGGGCCCCGTGAACATGATGGCTCTCGATGAGTACAAGGAGACGGCCGAGCGTCACGGATTTCTCCAGGTGCAGCGGCAGGACCTGGTCGAATCGATCGAGAACACGCAGGAGACGATCAAGGAGATCGAGCAGATTTCGCGCACCAAGTTCGACGAGGCGTTCGCGCAGATCAATGCGAACTTCGAAAAAGTGTTTGCGCGGCTCTTCCAGGGTGGGCAGGCCTTCCTGCGCATCACCGACGAGGAGAATCAGGCGGAGAGCGGGCTGGACATCGTGGTTTCGCCGCCGGGCAAGAAGCTGCAGAACGTGCTGCTGCTTTCAGGCGGCGAGAAGGCGCTGACGGCGCTGGCGCTGCTGGTGGGCATCTTTGAGTTCCGGCCCAGCCCCTTCTGCGTGCTCGACGAAGTGGATGCGCCGCTGGACGAGACCAACGTGGGCCGCTTTGCCGACCTGCTCATCTCGCTCAGCTGCGACACGCAGTTCCTGATCGTGACGCACTCCAAACGCATGATGCAGGCCGCAGACATGATCTACGGCGTGACCATGCAGGAGCCGGGCGTATCGAAGGTGGTGAGCGTGCGGCTGGGACACCGTGAGCAGAAGCGGGCTACGGCGTGAGAATGCAGCTTCTAGCTTCTAGCTTCGGCGGTGGCGGAGTTGGCGATTGTGGTTTCTGGTGTTGGCAGTCGCAGTTTCCCAGGTCTCAAAATCGAGACCTGGGGCACCCCCCACCCCGTAGTGAGAGTGTTACAGGCGGAGACGGCTGTGCCTGGAAAACTGGAGATGATTGTCGGGCCGATGCGGAGCAACAAGACGGCGGAGCTGCTGCGCCGGATCGAGACGCGCCGCGAATACGCCCGGCAATATGTAATGCTGCTGAAGCCGAGCGCGGACACCAAGGCCGCCGCCGGGCACGTGGAGAGCCGCAATCGCAACGGCTGCGGAAAAATGGAGGCGGTCGAGTTCCCTGCCCACGATCCGTGGGCGGTGCTGCCGGTGATTGCGGCCACAGAGCAGCGCATTGGCAAGCGCATCGAGTGCATCGCTCTCGACGAAGGCCAGTTCGTCGGGGATTTGTTCGCGTTCACCAAGCGGCTGCTCGACTCCGGTCACGACGTGATGGTTTCGGGCCTGGAACTGGATTTTCGCGGCATGCCGTTCGGAGAGATGCTCGATCTCTCGTGGCTGGTGCGCACCTACGCGGGCAATATGACCGAGCTGGTGGCCTATTGCAGTTGCGGGGCCAAGGCGCTTTATCCGCAGCGGCTGGTCAACGGCAAGCCCGCGCATTACTCGAGCCCCATCATCATGGCCGGCGATAACTACGAACCGCGTTGCGAAGCGCATTATGTGCTGCCGGGGAGGCCGCATTGAGGGTGGAGCGGAGTTGGCGGAGTTAGCGGTCGGCAAGTTAGCGCATCGTAGGTGAGACGTTGTTCAGGAGCTGTTTTCGGGCAAAAATTCGCCCCCGAAGGATCACGTCTCTTCGGAGGCGCTTGTAGAACGAACTTATAACACAAGATAAAGACGGGGACCAGTAGCCGGCACTGGAGGTCGGTAGCACGCGGCTACTGGTGATCCCTGCACTAAACGAGACTAGCCGCGGCTTCCCCTTTCCACAACTGCCTCGTGTCGCCCGGCTCAAAGAGAGCTTTCTTGCCCGCCCTCCGAACCATGTTGACAATCGAAGTCTCGCCGAATACGTGAGTCTATACCGTGACGGCTGTCACAGGGGTTTGAGCTGGTTCCGGAACGCGCAAATCAACGTTGTTTTCCAGCCTCTTAGGGTACGCCGCAGCTAGGAGCAAAATGAAAAACTCTCGATGGCGCGGGCCAGAGAACGAAGGATTGACAAAGTGCGCCCGCCGCCCGACAATCGGGTTTTACCCAACTCCGAGGAAAACTCCCCATGTCTTCTTTAATCAAGTCCAATCTGGGCTCGACTCCCCTTGTAGGACGCGGCAAGGTGCGCGATCTTTACGCGGTGGACGGCGCGCTGCTGCTGGTGGCGACCGACCGCATTTCGGCCTTCGATCACGTGTTGGCGACAGGAATTCCGGATAAAGGCAAGATCCTGACGCAGATTTCGCTCTTCTGGTTCGATCTGGTGAAGGATGTGGTGCCGAACCATCTAATTACGGCGGATGTGGACGAGTTTCCCGCGGCCCTGAAGCCTTACAGCGACCAGTTGCGGGGGCGATCGATGCTGGTGAAGCGCGCCGAGATGTTTCCCGTGGAGTGCGTGGCGCGGGGATATCTTGCCGGGTCGGGATGGAAGGAGTATCAGGCCGCAAGAACGGTGTGCGGCATTGCACTTCCGGACGGATTAAAGGATGGATCGCGGCTGCCGGAGCCGATTTTTACGCCGGCCACCAAAGCCGAGGACGGAGAGCACGACGAGAACATCTCCTACGAAAAGATGGAAGCGGCGATTGGCGCGGCGGAGGCGGCAGAACTGCGGCGGTTGACGCTGGCCATTTACAGCCGGGCGGCGGCGCATGCCGAGGCCTGCGGCCTGATTCTGGCCGACACAAAATTTGAGTTCGGCAAGATGCCGGAAGGCGTTATATTAGCGGATGAGGTTCTGACGCCGGATTCCTCGCGTTTCTGGGAAGGGCAAGCGTGGAAGCCGGGCGGGGCGCAGCCATCCTTCGATAAGCAATTCGTACGCGACTATCTGGAAGAGATCCACTGGAACAAGCAGGCGCCAGCGCCGGGATTGCCGGACGAAGTCGTAGAACGCACACGGGCCAAGTATCTTGAAGCCTTCCGGCGTTTGACCGGCCGGGAGCTGTCATCCTGATTCACTAAGCGTTGCCTTCGGCGTCAGCGTTGCCGCGAGAGAGCGCGGAGCAGGTTATGGACTGGGTGGATTTGATCATCCTCGCGGTGGTGGCAGGAGCTATGTTTGTGGGCATGGTGCAAGGGTTCCTGCGCACCGTTTGCTCCTTACTGGGCCTGATCCTCGGTGTGCTGCTGGCGTGCTGGAACTACGTGCGGCTGGGCGAGATGATCCGGCACGTGGTGCGGATCGACGCCATTGCCGACGCCATTGCTTTTCTGGTGATCGCAGCCATCGTCATGGTCCTGGCCAACCTGGCCGGGATGCTGCTCAAGAAGTTTTCTCACTGGATGGGTCTGGGGTGCTTCGACACCGTGGGCGGCGCATTTGCAGGTTTTTTGCAGGGAGCCCTGGTGGTTACGGTCTGCATACTGGTCACGGTTACGTTTTTCCCGCAGACCGCGTGGCTGAGCGAGGCCAAGTTTCCGCAACTGTTCTTCCGTGCCTGCGGTTTGGACGCGCGCATGAGCCCGGATGAGCTATCGGGGCGCGTCAAAACGGGACTGAGAATACTTAGGCACGAGATGCCGCAATGGACACACGAGAAAAACGGCGGATCGTGAGACAATCGGCTGCACGACTGAATTTGGCTGGTTACACTGATTGAATAACAAAAGCAAGAGGGACGCGTGAAACGAGAACTGGACAGCCTGGTGACGCAAATGCACTCCAGCGGCATCCGCTATGAAGAAGCCGTGCGCGAATTCAAGAGGCAGTATCTGC
>CAVXOO010000396.1:0-3997 GCA_963762945.1 uncultured Acidobacteriaceae bacterium
GTTCTATACTTACTGACTACATAGTATTGCTCCGTCCGATTGATTGAAAAACGTTCCTCAGGGGCTAAAGCCCCGCTTTTTACGCACCCTTCATGGCCCAGCTGAAGCCGTGCCCTTTCAAAACTGGATTTATGCAACCAGTTCTAGGGGCTAAAAGCTGTCTTACAATCGTTGCATGAGCTTCCCAGTCCAGCGGATGCGGCGGATGCGGCGTACGGAGCCCTTGCGCGCCTTGGTGCGCGAGACCGCACTCGAGCCCGGCGACCTCGTCTATCCGCTTTTTATTTGTCCCGGCAAGGGCGTGCGTAATCCTGTCGGTTCCATGCCCGGTGTCTTCAACCTCTCCGTGGACGAAGCTGTGCGCGAAGCCGAAGAGGCCGCGCAATTGGGGCTGGGTGGATTGTTGCTCTTTGGCCTGCCGGAATCGAAAGACGACCAGGGCACTGGCGCGTGGGAGGAAAGCGGCATCGTGCAGCAGGCGCTGCGGGCGCTGAAGCAGACGGCTGCGGCAAAGAAGCTGGTGCTGATCGCCGACGTGTGCCTTTGCGAATACACCAGCCACGGTCACTGCGGCGTGGTGGTGAAATCGGGTGATGAGTTTAATATCGACAACGACCCGACGCTCGAATTATTGGCGCGCACGGCGGTGAGCCAGGCGCGGGCGGGCGCGGATGTGGTCGCTCCCAGCGACATGATGGACGGCCGCGTGGGGGCGATCCGCAAAGCGCTCGACGCGGCGGGCCTGGCCGAGACGCCCATCCTCAGCTATGCGTCGAAGTTTGCTTCGGCGTTCTACGGTCCCTTCCGCGAGGCCGCCGGCTCCGCACCGCAGTTCGGCGATCGCCGCAGCTATCAGATGGATGGGGCCAATCTCCGTGAAGCTATGCGCGAGATCGATCTCGACATCGAGGAGGGCGCGGACATGATCCTGATGAAGCCCGCCATGCCCTATCTGGACGTGGTGCGCGCGGCGCGGGAGCGCGTGGATGTGCCGATCGGCGCTTACCAGGTTTCCGGCGAATACTCGATGCTGCAGGCGGCTTTTCAAAAGGGCTGGCTCGACAAGAATCGCGCCATGATGGAGTCGCTGCTGGGTATCCGGCGCGCCGGGGCGGATTTTATCGTAACGTACTTTGCCAAGGACGCGGCGAAACTGCTCGCCTGACCCCTGAATCACGATCGATTGCCCCACCCTTTCGCGTTTTGTGAAGGGGAGAACCCAAAAGCCCCGCGGCTCGCAAGTGCCGCCAGCCTGGACGACCAGTCTCTATGGATGCCGCGCGATGGCAACGACGGTAACCACCGGCGTTCGCCTCCTGCCCTTGATTTCATCGGGACCATAATGCCAGAAGACGCGGTAGGCGCCGGGAGTGGCGTTTTGCGCGTAGGCCTCGAAAACCTTCTCGCCGTGAATACCGGCAAGCGAGGTGAACTCGTGCGTGTGAAGGCCCGGGTGGCGTGGGTCGATTTCGAGGTATCCCAGAGCCTTGCGCACCTGGGCGAGGAGCGCGGCGGTGGACGGCGATTTTTCGAGCGCCGTTAACTGCGCATCTGCCGTGGGAGTGAGCTTGAGCTTGCGTTTCATATTTATGCCTTTATATATCTAAACATCGAGCTATTTACTTGGCGTGCTTCGCAAATGAGCCGCGATACACGCTCTTCCCTTCCGCCGATTCCCTCAAGCCTTGCTTTACGCTGGCCAGGGCCGGCGGGTTCTCGTAGAGCCACATCTCAGAGACGGGAATGGTCCTAACGGGGTCGAGAATGAGTTGGCCGAGGGGATTGCGGTAGATGTTATAGGCCGTGGCATCGCGAAGTGCCGCTCCGAGCGAGAGGCGCTTCTTCGCATCGGGCTGCGCGAACTCGGAAACCAGCTGAAAATCGGTATCTTTAATGACCGCGTAGGTGGGCATGGGGGGATCATATCACTGGTGGGGATATAAAACAAGTGGGCTGCGCCCATTTGAATGGAGCAGCCCTTGAGGCGGCTTGCGCTGCCGCCCTGAACTCCCTCTGGACGCGAACTCCACGGTATGCTCTCCTACAACTACGAGCTCATGCTCTAGCGACTTCAGCTTGACCTGGCACAAACCTCCCGTGCCTCATCCTTTTCCGCGAGAACGGGGCGCCCACGAACAAGTTTTCGGTCGTGGGGCGGCTGGGCGGATAAGGATGGGAAACGACAAGGCTCGATTCCCACTTGTCACCTGATTCGCCATAGACACTGCATCGCGAAGGAGCGCAATCTATGAGATATTTTTTCGCAGTCTTGGGAACAGCCCTGCTCTGCGCGGCGGCTGGCGCACAGACCGCGCCGCAGGTTATTCCTCTCTGGGCGAACGGCGCTCCGGGTTTCGAGAGCCGCAGAGATATTCCCGAAGAGGCGCGGGATTATTGGGTGCGCCGGATCAACAACCCCACGATCACCGTTTTCCTGCCGCCGAAAGAAAAGGCGACCGGAGCGGCCGTGGTAGTGGCCCCGGGCGGCGCCTTTCACGAGTTGGTCTATGTGAACGAGGGCGTGCGCGCAGCTGAGTTTTTCAACAGCATCGGCGTGGCGGCGTTTGTGCTGAAGTATCGCCTGCCGGGCGAAGAGAACTCTCCTTATACGATGGACAACGTGCGCCAGGATGCATATCGCGCGATGAGGCTGGTGCGGAGCCGGGCGGCGGAGTGGCAGATCGATCCGCACCGCGTGGGGATGATGGGATTCTCCGCCGGCGGCGCGCTGGTTTCACTGGTGGCCTATGCGCCGGGCAACGGCGACCCTTCCGCGCCCGACCCTATCGACCGGTTGAACGGCAAGCCGGACTTCCAGATACTGGTTTTTCCTGGTGGCCCCGCGCCGAAGACGATCGCATCCGATGCGCCGCCGTCTTTCCTGATCGTGGCCAACGACGACGAGTACGGCTGCGACAAGGTGACGCTGGATATCTTCGAGAAGCTGCGCGCCGCCGGCGTGCGCACGGAGGCCGTCTTCCTGGCCCAGGGCAAGCACGCCTTCAATATGAACGAGCGCCCCAACCTGCTGACCGTGATGCACTGGCCTCAGCAACTGGCCGACTGGATGCACGACAGCGGATTATTGACGCCGCAGGCAACATCGCCGGCTGCCAATCCGTAGAATTTTGTGCCTGCGGTTTGATCGTAGCCGGCTTTGCCGCAGAGGCCGCAAGGCCGCGCCAGCCCGTAGCCCCGCAGTGTTAGTTGAAGAGAAATCATCCTTCAGGGGCTAAACAGGCTGCGGAAAAAGGCTGAAGTTGCGGAATATCTTGAGAGAACATCCAGCAGGGGCTAAAGCCCCACACACATTTTAGCGGCGCTTACGGCACGACTGAAGTCGTGCCCTGACACTTCGTGCTCCCTTTGAAGCCTTTTTCCGCAGCCTGTAAAGCCTGCGTAATCTTTGAGTCATTTGCGGCACGCGACCCACGCATCGGGTGGGTGCCCCGCTCGCGCCTCGATACAAAACAGCGCGCCATTTGAGTTTTTCAGCAAGCTGTGAAGTCGTGCTCTCTCAGGACGTTTTCAAACTGATTCACGACAGCTTCAAACTGACCCACTACGCAAGGTCCTGCAGGTTTCCCATTTTCCGTCTGTCCGGCGTATACTCCGTGCAATCCTTCACCACTCTTCGCAGGAGCCCATCACGATGAACTTTCGTCCAAGGCAATTTGCAGCATCCCTGATTCTTCTCTCCGCCGCCGTGATTTGTGCCGCGCCGCCGCTTCACGCTCAGTCTGTCTCCGAAAAGACGGATAAACTGGTTCGCCTGCTGAAAGAAGACGGCTTCGATTACCACACCACGACCTCGCCTTCGGTCTTCACCATTCATTTCACGGGCGATCACCTGAAGGACATCAAGGTGATTCTGGCCATCGGCGACGATTCGGACAGCGACCTGGTGGTTTTTGTCACCGTGACCCCCAAGGCGACGATGCCCACCACGGCGGATTTTCGCTACCAACTGCTCAAGTTCAATCACGAATTCGACCAG
>CAVXOO010000397.1:0-6177 GCA_963762945.1 uncultured Acidobacteriaceae bacterium
TGGCGACTCGAGCGCCGGCAAAACCACTGAAGTCTTCATCAAGGTCAACGACCGCCAGTTCATCGAGCTCTATCCCCAAAACGCTCCCACCGAGCCACTGGGCTGGATGCACGCCTGCTTCGAGGCCGGCGATCTCAACGCGCTCGTCAGTTTCTTTCGCGCCCAGGGCCTCAACCCCGCGCCGGTCCGCAAAGGCGCTGCCGGAAATCTCATCTCCGTCATCAACGATCCTGAAGGCCGCGTCACCGAGTTCACCCAGTACATGCCCGGCTCCCGCCACTTGCTCGACACCGGCCAGCATCTCGGCATCGACCGCGTCGCCACCGAGCTTCTCGGCTTCGATCTGCCCGCAAACGCCCTCGCCGCCGACAAGCAGTTCTACACGCAAATGGGATTCGAAGCCGAAAACTCCGATTCGAGCCTCCGCCTCACCACTCCCGGCGCGCCCGATATGCGTTTCGAATTGCGCCCCGCCCGTCCCGGCGCGCAGCCCGAAATCCTCTTTACCGTCCCCGACGCGCGCATCGCCGCCGAACGCCTGCGCGATGCCGGCGCAAACCCCACGCGCCAGGGAAAGCTCCTCTTCCTCCGCGATCCCGACGGCAACCTCTTCGTCTTCCTGGAATCCAGCCCCGAACACAAAAAGAACCTCCTCCCCTGGAAGCACTAGGAGCCTATTTCTAGCGAAGCGCCGCGAATCAAGCGCCGCCGGTCGAAGAGTGCGACGCCGGCTTAAATGTGTAGCGCCGGCTAAAAATGTAGCGCCGGTCTCCTGACCGGCTGTAGTGCGGGCGTCCACGCCCGCACATAGGGACCTTACCCGAGCGACGGTCGCCTCTTTTTCGCGCACGAAATCACTCGCGCCGCAAACGCCGCAAAATCACCGAAGGCATTTTACCGCCGCAGCAGATGCGTTTTCGCGGAGGGAGCAGGGGCCTAAGGCTGAAGGCCCTTGAAAAATCGCGGCATCCACAGATCGTTTTTTCGCGGAGGGAGCAGGGGCCTTCAGGCCCGGACCCTTGTCTCTTATCAGAAAGAAAAACCGATCCGCCGAATCTCGAAGACCGTTAGGTCGTCTCACTCACGACCGTATCGGAACTGTGCCCCGTTCATCGGTCGCTGCGGCGACCGATGAGCGGGCGTTCGCAAATGGATGGGATAGCACGACCAGATCTGAATGCCGAATCAATAATCTATAAAACCGTCGCAACCTTACACTGTGCCCCGTTCATCGCAGCCTCATCGCGATGAGCGGGCGTTCGGACAGAATAGAGAACTCCGCCCTCAGTTCCGCGCCGCCTGCGCCGCCGCCGCCCGGTCCATCGCCAGCATCTGCGCCAGAGCCTTTTCCGGGCACATATGATGCGCCTCGCGCTCGTCCAGCTCCTGCTCCGTCCCCACGCACGACGCGATGGTCATAAAGCAGTCCAGGCAGCGCGAGTTCAAGCTCCCGTTTTCGTTCTGTGTACGGCTATACATGGGCAAGTTGTGGAAAAACACCCTACGATCCTAGCCTCACCCGCAATTCAAAAGTCGTGACTCGCATCACCAACCCATGTTCACGCCATGCAGACAGGTTTTTTGCGGAGGGAGCAGGAGCCTTCAGGCTCCTGAAAAAAACGCAAGACATGCGGGCCTTTAGGCCCGGACGTTTGTCCTTTTGCAACATCCCAGGCAAGCACAGCCGCAGCACTTTGGTTTGCGGAAAACTCCTTCAGCAAGGAGTCTTGTATCAGGGCACGACTTTAGTCGTGCCGCAACCGCCCCAAAATAAACGCCGGGCTTCAGCCCCTGCGGAAACGACGCCAGAGAATTCGTTCAACGCCGCGCCCATCCCCATTCTCGATCGCAGCCATGCCCGCGCCGCTCACTCCCCGCCCGCTCCCGCCCTCATCCGCTCCGCCTCCCGAAAAGCCGCATGGTCGTGCCGCTCCACAAACCCCTCAAGATAAGGCCCAATCTCGAACCCCTCCGGAACCTCATGCACCACCACCAATTGCGTGAAGCAAACATTGCAAACCGGACAAAAAAGCTCGTACTCCCTCCAAATCGCATCCGCCATAGTGCGTAGTCTAGCGGGGCGGCGGGCCGGGCGGTGCACTGGCCTTATCGCCAACTGTGCATGAGCCCAGCGACAGAGAGGGCCTTTACCCACGGAGTTGCTTGATCCATCTTGACGTCGATGAATGATTGGGGGGGGTGCAAGTCCTCTTTTATCAAATGAGAGATTTGCGCGATCCCGACCGGGGCCAAATATGGCTTCAAATCAGAGAGGAGTATTGCGCACACTTCAGAGCAGTCTCCAACGTATGCGGAGTATTCCCCAAATGTGCAGCCTGCTTCGGCTCCGAATTGCTCCCAGATTTGGGAGGGCGTCCCTGGGACGATCTTTGTTAGCGTCACTTCGCCCATCAGTGAGCCCAACGGTTGTGTGCCGTAAACGACGGCTTGGCGCCCACTCCAACGGCGCGGAAACTTCCTCCTAATTTCGACTCTCTTAACCCCAGAAAAGACGAGTTTGGCGTATTTCGAGTGCATACTTAAAAGGACCTTGTCCTCAAATGAGAACCCGCCCGTCGAAAAGCTTCCCAGCGTGTGCAGTTTTCCTAAAGCTCGATCCCAAACGGTTGAAATTGGGGTTGAGCAATATAGCTCGTCTTCGCCCTGTCGGTATTGGCGAGAGGACCGTACAGCGGTTTCGAAGCCGAAGGATTTGAAGAACTCCACGTTTTCATTCCACACGCCTTCGGGCAGAGTGAAGTGGATATCCCTTACGTTCTTTTGGTGACGAGCATGGAATGCCAGCTGCGTGAAAATCATCTGACCAAGACGTAGGTTGCGGAATCCTTCTCGAATGCGCACATGACAGAATTTTGCGCGTTCGCCAAGCTTTAGAACCGCTGCTGCTACTGGATGTTCATTTTCCAGTGCGAGGTATGCTATGCGCTCGGAGGTTTTCAGTCCCGGAAGGACCTTCTCGTTGTACCAGCGGTCGATCCCCGGGTATTGATCTGCGACTTCCAGCAGCATCGACTTGAGGGTCTTCAGTTCGTCTGTTTGTTTACGCGCTGCGCTTTCTCCAAGTCTGACAAGTCTAAACTGGGGAGCGTCGGGGAAAAGTCGCGCGGTGCCGGCGCTATTTCTTCTGGGGGATTCCATTTTCCGCTCCTTTCGTCATCCTCTCTACTGAGCCGTCGTCGTTTCTTTTGATGTTCGATCCCCAGCTTCCGAATCGATTGGAGAGATTGAGGTCTTGGCTACCGTAGCCTTTTGCCTCCTTCTTTATTTCCTCCTCGTTTAGGTCGCCCGGATCCTCAGACATCCTATAAAAGATTAGACGCGCCATTTTTTCCCCGTCGCCTAAGCTAACAGGAACCTGATGGCCCCGAACCTCGAAGATTAAGGGTGTTCCCTGGGTCCCGTCTTCCCTGTAAAGTCCGAAGAAGGGATGAACGAATCCGGCATAATGAATCCGCATTTCGCCCATCGTTTCATCGCTGGCACGGCAATAAATCGCAATTCCCTTGGGTACGTGGAGCTTCTCCTTGGATCGGAGAATGTAGAAGAGGCTGTCCTTTATCAGGAGCCGCCGGTATTTGTCCGTCGCCTCAATATCCCAATATTCGACAGGGTCGGGAAGGTCATCTCCCAGGGCTGGACTCCAAAGGGGTATGAATGTTCCGCTCGGTCGGTCTTTCTTTGAACGAAAGGCAACGCCCTTACAGGTAATCCCAGCCGGATCGCCAATGGTGGCGTCCAAGAGGTTCACCGAAAGGCTTCCGTCTCGGTGGCCGGAGCCACGAAAAATGGTATGGGACAACTCCTCTGCCTGAATGACCACGTCATCCGGGCGACCGTAAAAGAGTCTGAGCTGAGAGAGAGAATCATTCACCCTCACCCTGACGTTAAAGGTTATGGGTGTTATCTCTAGGAACATATTCCCGGACCTGTTCTTCATCACTTTCGGATCGAAACATTCGTAGGCGTTCATCCCGTCCACAACCAGCCGCGCGAGAACGTCCACCCTCCCGATCGAGCTTTTTGCGGTCGCTTGACCGTAGATCCCGCCGTCGAAGAGGGCCGCGTCTAGCCTCTCCTGGAGCCTGAATACGTACGTTGCACCTCTGTCGAGGCTGTAGATTCCGTCGGGCGTCTTCGGGAGTGGGGCTGCCAGCCCGTGTTTCTTGATATACCAGCTATAAGATCGCTGCGGCGGTTTAACTGAGCCGCCCGCCATTTTGTACGCCTCATCTGACAATCTCAGGTCCATCGAGGAATGGCCCAACTCGGGGTGCTCTCCCTCGCAGGTGATGAATCCATCGTCTAGCAACTGCTTCATTTGGCGCTTGTTCAACACGCCGGGCACCCATGCATCCCATGGACTCGACATTCGGCGACCCTTCCCAGCTATGCGATTTAGGACTTGCACAATCATATTGCGAAAGCTGACGTGGGAAAGATAAAATATCCGTCCTTATCCCGAGGCGAATCTGCGAGAACATCGAGAGGATTGGCCCCGCCAATGGGTATTCTATCCCCCAAAGCGAACATTTGGCGAATATTTGTCCATGTCATCCAACAATTAACCTCCCAAGGATTGCCGCGTTGCGTAGGCGAAATTGCCTCCTCGGATGATCCGAGAACTTTTCATCAATTGTGGTGCAGTTTTCCGCCTACAGCCCCACTTATCCACACCCCCAATTAAGCGCAATCGCGGCCACAATAGAGTTATGTCTAGGCGAGAAGCCCGGACGCAAACGGAGGCGCCAAGAACGTCTGATTCTTGGCGCCTCGATAGCGGCCCCGTAGCTCAAAGGGATAGAGCACCTGGTTCGTACCCGGCAGATGAAGGTCCAAGTCCTTCCGGGGCCACTTACTGAAGAGATATTAGGAATCCCCGCCTTGTGCAAGCAAGTGCAAAACTTCGTAACTACACCTTATCTTCGCCAAATTCCGTGTCCACGTCAGGGAGCAGGCCTTCGCTCGGCCGCTGCGAAACACCTCACGCCGGCACAACCCCCTTGGCCAGCATCTGCTTAATCCCCCGCAACGCCTGCCGCGTCCGCTCCTCATTCTCAATCAGCGCAAACCGCACGTGCCCGTCGCCGTAATCCCCAAACCCAATCCCCGGAGAAACGGCGGTCTTCGCCTCGGTCAGCAGCAGCTTTGAGAACTCGAGCGACTTCATCTCGCGATACGCCTCGGGAATCTTCGCCCACACAAACATCGTCGCCTTGGGCGAAGGCACATGCCAGCCCAGCTTGTTCAACCCCTCGATCAGCACGTCGCGCCGCCGCCGATACGTGTCGCAAATCTGCGCCACGCACTCCTGCGGCCCTTCGAGCGCTGCGATCGCCGCTACCTGGATCGGCGTAAACGTCCCGTAATCGAAGTAGCTCTTCAACCGCGCCAGCGCCCCCACCAGCTTCTTGTTGCCCACCATAAATCCAATTCGCCACCCCGGCATGTTGTAGCTCTTCGACAGCGTGAAGAACTCGACAGCCACGTCCTTCGCCCCCGGAACCTGCATCACGCTTGGCGGCTTGTAGCCGTCGAAAGCAATGTCCGCGTAAGCCAGGTCCTGGATCAAATAAAATCCATGCTCGCGCGCTAGCTCCACCAGCCGCGCCAGAAACGGCAGCTCCACGCACTCCGTCGTCGGGTTCGACGGGAAATTCACGATCAGCGCCTTCGGCCGTTTTCAGAGGGTTTGTCGCCGAGGCGCAGAACGCTGGCAGGCGAGCCGGTGGCTGCGAAGATGTGACCGGCAGAGTCGGCGGCAAGGGCCCACACAAATGTGGAAGGAGTGGTGGCAAGTTAGGTCAGGCCCGCGCCCTGACGCAGGTGGCCATCGCTTTCGATGGCAACGCCGTCGGGAGTGCCTTTCTCAAAATCCTCCATTTGCGATTGGGACCAGAGGTGGGTGCCTTGAGCGGCTGCGGAATGGCAAAAAAGCGTCGTGGCACTCGTGAGAGCGAGAACGACCAGGGAAATGCGTGTGCGGGGGATCCTGCCGAAGGTCCGTAAGAACATTCTGCCGTCCAGTCTACTAAAGAAGGTTGATGTCATAGCGGCAGCGGTTAGACGGAATTCTCAGACCTCTATCGGTGGTGTGCGGGTCGGAGGGGCAGGGAGATTTGCAGAGGCAGAATTCTTAGGCTTTTTTACGCCCAGGAA
>CAVXOO010000398.1:0-7122 GCA_963762945.1 uncultured Acidobacteriaceae bacterium
CAGACTGACAGCGGAGCGGGCGCGCCGCCAACGACCCTGGGCTTCGGCGCACTGGCCGAGATGATCGGCAACATCGGGCCGATTGCGGTGGGCGTGCTGGGGCTGCTGCTTTTGGCCAGCCTCTACTCGTGGACGGTGATCTTCGGCAAGTGGTGGACCTTCCGCAAAGCGACGAATCAGAGCCGGAAGTTTATCCGCGCGTTTCGGAAGGCGACGCGGCTGCAGGAGATTGCGTCGCTGACCAGTGAGTACAGCGCAAGCCCGCTGGCGCAGGTCTTCGAGGACGTGTACGAGACGTACAAGCGGGTAACGGGCGGGTCGGGACCGCCGAAGAGCCTGACACCATTGGAACGTACGGCGCAGACCGCGGCCAGCGAGGCGGTGACGGCACTGGAGCGCAGGATGACGTGGCTGGCGACGATCGGAAGCGTGAGCCCGTTTGTGGGGCTGTTCGGTACGGTGATGGGCGTGGTGGATGCGTTCCACGGGATTGGCGTGGCGGGCGGCGGGTCTCTGAAGGCCGTGGCGCCGGGCATTGCCGAGGCGCTGATTACCACGGCTGCGGGATTGTTTGTGGCTGTGCCGGCGGTGGTGGCCTATAACCAGTTCACGGCGCGGATCAGGGTGTTTGCCTCGGCCATCGACGATTTTTCGCGGGAGTTGCTGAACTCGCTTGAGGAGATCCCGGTGCGGACGCAG
This sequence comes from uncultured Acidobacteriaceae bacterium, assembly GCA_963762945.1. Taxonomy (GTDB): domain Bacteria; phylum Acidobacteriota; class Terriglobia; order Terriglobales; family Acidobacteriaceae; genus Telmatobacter. Next base: position 700 of record CAVXOO010000398.1, read on the forward strand.
GCGCCGCCGCGCGGGTGAGGGAGTTAGCGGAGTTGGCGGTGTTAGTTTCCCACCCATTCCGCACAGAACGCGGAATGGATGGGGCACCCCAGATTTGTGCTGAGTTGAGTTTTGCGGTTTCCCACATCTCAGAATCGAGATGTGGGGCACCCAAAGGTTTGGAGAACGAAAAGCGTGGCATTCACTACGATGAGGGGACAGACGCGGACGACGCTGGCGGAGATTAACATTACTCCGCTGGTGGACGTGGTGCTGGTGCTGCTGGTGATCTTTATGATCACGGAGCCGGTGCTGCAGTCGGGGATTGAAGTGAATGTGCCCAAGACGCGAACGGTGAAACAGATTACCGAGCAGCGCATGGTGGTGACGATCGACCGCGAGCAGAACGTTTTCCTGAACGATCAGCCGGTGAACCTGCACGACCTGGGGGAGAAACTGCGCCAGGCGGGCGTTGATCCGGCGCACCAGGCGATTTATTTGCGCAGCGACGAGCGGGTGCCGTTCGGGGCCTTCGCGGCGGTGATGGATGCGGTGAAGCAGTCGGGGATTACGAATGTGTCGATTGTGACGCAGCCGTTGGAGAAGAGCGGGAATTAACGGGGTTGGCGAGTTAGCGTGCGCTGATGCGCACTTTCGCGAGTTAGCGAGTTGGCAAAGACCCCGCGCTTTCCGCGGAAAGCGCGGAAAAGGGCGCCGCAACCCGGATTTTGATGGGGTGAGGTTCGTGGTTTCCCACATCTCAGAGTCGAGATGTGGGGCACCCATTATCCGTGCTGGGTTGAGAGCGCGAAAAGCAACCGCAGGTCCTTCGACTCGTTCGTCCGCCGCGGCGGACGGACTCGCTCAGGATGACAGCGCGGTTTTGAGGGATTTCCAGTTAGCGGCATGATCAGCGTTGTGGACATTGGCGATCACCTGGAGCGGGAACTGACGGCGGAGCCGATTGCGGGGCCGGCGGTGGGGGCGGTGGGCCTGCATCTGGCGCTGGCCGCGATGCTGATCTCCTACGCCTGGATGCTGGGGCTGTTTCATCACAATCTTTGGGGCTCGCCGGGAGCGGGCGGCGCCATTGAGGTGAGCCTGACCAGCGCGCTGCCGCTACCCGCCGATGAGTTGAACCAGAACGTGCTGGCCACGGAGACACCCAGCCAGGCGCCGGCCGCGCCGAGTCCAAAAGAACAGAAACGCGTGGACGAGACGGCGATTCCAATCTCGGGCAAGCCGGCGAAGCCGAAGCAGCAGAACCTGGCCAAAACGCAACTGCACCAGCCGCAGCCCAACAATACGGCGCAGTACGGCGAGCAGGCGGGATCGAATACTCCGCACCAGATGCAGGCGGGCACGATTGGGCAGACCTCGGTGGGCGACCTGGGATTTGTGAGCATCTTTCCCTGGTACGTGGACCAGATCAATCGCAAGATGCGCGAGACCGCAAACAAGTCCGAAGTGGATCCGCGAACTCCGAAGGGCGCGCGCGTGTATGTTGTTTTTACCATTCATCGCGACGGCAGCGTGAGCGATCTGAAGCTGGATCAGAGGAGCGGCAGCCCGACTCTCGATACGTCGTGCCAGCGTGCCGTTCAGCGTGTGGATACCTTTGGCAATCTGCCCGCGGCTTATCGTCAGAACACGTTGAACGTAGGGTATTACTGCGAGTATTGAAAGGCGGCGCGGTTGCGTAGCTTTTCGACGTCGCAAGTTGGCGTCGCCTCGCGACGTCGCAGGTTCGCGGGTTCGCGGGGTATCATTTTTCCAGTGGCATTTTGACACGATGTAGGTTGCAGACAGATCGAGGGTTAGCGGGAAGTATTTTGTGCCGGGAAGACCCGTGGGCTTGAAAGCGGCATCTAACGGAATGGCAAGATCTGGCGTCATGCAAGAGGCGCCGATCGAGGGCTTGGGCAACAGCGTCCGAAGCACGGGGACAATTCAGGAGATCTTGAAGGGTCAGGAGATCTTGAAGGGAACAAGAGGAAGGAATGCAGATCGCATGAAGGCAATTTTGAGGGTTTTTCCCCTGTTTTTGCTTTCCCTGGCGTGTCTTCAAACGCCGCGGATGACGGCTCAGGATTGGGTTCGCACCGGAACCAACCTGGAAAGTCATCCCATCCGCATGGCGGCCGCGGATTTCAAGCCGGTGGGGAACGATCCGCAGACGCCGGTGCTGAAGAACGTCTTCGACACCACACTTTTTGGCGATTTGTCGAACGCGGGCATCTTCGACATGGTGTCGAAAAGTCTTGCGCCGCAGGCTACGCCGGGCTCGCCGCAGGAGCTGACGGCGACGCAATGGACGGCGCCGCCGGCGAACGCGGGGATGCTGGCGCTGGGCGCGTTTTCCGCGGACAATGGGCGGCTTGCGGTGTATGGCTGGCTGATGGATGTGAGCACGGCGGGCAGCCCGCCGGTGCTGACCCGGCAGTACAACGAGGCGGCGAGCGAAGAAATGGCGCGGACACTGGCGCATCGTTTTGCCGACGACATTATTTCCAGGCTGGGCGGCGGCGTGAACGGCATTGCCGAGACCAAGATCTATTTTGTGAGCAATCGGACGGGGTCGAAGGAGATCTGGGTGATGGATTACGACGGCTCGAACCAGCACGCCGTCACCCATCTGGGCACGGTTTCGATATCGCCGCGCATCTCGCCGGATGGATCGCGCATCGCCTTCTCGTCCCTGGCCGAAGGCTCGGGTTGGGCGATTCGTATGTTCTCGCTGGATCTGGGACGCACGGTGAGTTTTCCGGCGGGCACGGCGGGGGGAAGCAACCTGTCGCCAGCCTGGTCGGCCGATGGCGAGAGGATTGCGTTTTCGTCGGCGCGCTCGGGGCATCCGGAGATTTGGGCCGCGGATGCAGGCGGCGGAAAACTGCACCAGATCACGACTTTCGGTTCCGATGTATCGCCGGTGTGGAACCCGCGCACGGGAACGCAATTGGCCTTTGTGAGCGGACGCACGGGCGAGCCGCAGATTTATGTGATGGACCAGGACGGATCGAATGTGCAGCGCATGACCGACTCGGGCTACGCCATTTCGCCATCGTGGTCGTCGAGCGGATTGCTGGCCTTCAGTTGGAACCGGAAGTACGGTCCCGGCGATCCCGGCGGTCAGGACATTTATGTGATGGACATTGCCAGCAAGCGCTGGCTGCAGGCCACGCACGAGGCAGGCAGCAACGATTTCCCCTCGTGGTCGCCGGATGGGCGGCATATCGTGTTTCAGCGCGAGATCAATCATCATACGCAGATCTGGTCGATGCTGGGCGATGGGACGGAAGAGCACCAGCTGACTTTTAGTGGGGAGAATTCGATGCCGAACTGGAGTTGGAAGTGAGGGGTTAGCGGGGTTAGCGGAGTTGGCGGGGTTAGCGGAGTTAGCGGAGTTAGCTTCTCGCCGCGGCGGCAATCGATGTTACGGCTTGATGAACTATGATTTGATCGGCGCCCGAAACCGATGACGGCAAGCGCGGCGACACGAAGCCGGATTGCCCGGCAGACCGATTCGATTTCTTGAGCAAAGGAGAACTCTCTTGAGGTTACGGAATGCTTTTTTGATCCCGGCTCTTGTTTTGCTTGCCTTGACGGCGGTTTCGGGCTGCAATAAGAAAACCACGAATCCGCTGCCGCCTGCGGAGACAGCGCCGGTAGCGACAGCGGGGGTTCCGACGGCGCAACTGACGGTGACGCCGAGCGTGATCTCTGCCGGCGACCAGGCGCAACTGAGCTGGAAGACCACCTACGCCACGTCGGTATCAATTGACGGGATTGGCGACGTTCCCACGGTGGGCGTGAAAACGGTGATTCCCGCGACATCGACCACTTACCACCTGGTAGCGAAGGGCGACTATGGAACGGCGGACGCGACAGCGCAGGTGACGGTGAATGAACCGCCTGCGATCAGCGTCGCGACCACGACTACTGATCCGATTGCGGAGTTCAAGGCGCATGTACAGGACATCTTCTTCGACTACGACAATTACGACATCCGCACGGACGCGCAGTCCGTGTTGGCCAAAGATGCCGATTACTTGTTGCAGCACCCGGAGATCAAGGTCGCGATCGGCGGCTACTGCGACGAGCGCGGATCGGACGAGTACAACCTGGTGCTGGGCCAGAACCGTGCGGAGGCGGCCAAGACGGCGCTGGTGACGGCGGGCGTGGCGGCGGATCGGATTCGCGTGATCAGCTACGGCAAAGAGAAGCCGTTCTGCACGGATTCAAACGAGGAGTGCTGGCAGTTGAACCGCCGGGATGGGTTTGAGATTGAGCGGTGAGAAGAGTGTGAGTGTGAAGTGTGAGTGTGGGATACCGGCCGCTCGCACTCGCACTCACACTCACACTCACACTCGCACTCGCACTCGCACTCGCACTGTTATTCGCACCGTCCACTGTTCACTGTCATCGATGCTTTCGTGAGGAAGGATTAGATATGCACATTTCTGTTGCAACGCGCAAAGGCCTGCTGGGCGCGGCGGTGTTGAGTCTTATCTTTGTGGCTTCGACGCCGCGGGCGCACGCGGTGTCAAAGGAGATTGTTGAGCTGCAGACGCAGGTGCAGCAATTGCTGGATCAGGTGCAGCGGCTGCAATCGACGCTGGACGCGAAGATGGGCGTGCTGCAGAACCTGGCGGAACAGACGGCCGATACCGCCAACCAGATGAAGTCCACCGTGGATGCGCTGCAGCAGAAGCTGAGCGCGCAAAACGATGCCATCAATGGCAAGCTGGATACGGCTTCAGGGCAGGCGCAGTCGCTGAACGATTCGGTCGATGAATTAAAGGCGCGGATTGCTAAGCTGGATAAGAACATTCAGGACTTAGAGGCGCAGTTGCAGAATATGCAGCCAGCGCCGGCGCAGACGCAACCGGGCGCGGGAGCAATGCCGGTTGCTCCTGGGGCGAGCGGGAGTGGACAGGGAGCGCCGGGTGCGGCGGCAACGCCGGGCGGGCAGCAGGCGCCGCCGTTGCAGGAGACGATCCAGGCCGGCGTGCGCGATTTCAATGGCGGAAAATACGGCGTGGCGCAAGGCGAGTTCCAGGACGTGGTGCACTATTATCCGCTGGACGACCTGGCGGGGACGGCGGAGTTTTACCTGGGCGAGATCGCGTATCAGCAGAAGGACTACGCTACCGCGATCGCCGATTACAACCAGGTTCTGGAGGGATTCAGCGGCAACGCCAAAGCTCCCGCTGCGCAACTGCACAAGGGCTATGCCCTGCTGGGCGAGGACAAGCGCGAGGAGGGGATTCATGAGCTGCGATCGTTGATCCAGCGGCATCCGCAGACCCCGGAGGCGCGGGCGGCGCGAAATAAGTTGAACGGGTTGGCCGCGAAGAGTTCGGCGGCGCACTGAGCGGAGTTGGCGGAGTTAGCGGAGCTAGCGGAGTTGGCGGGGTTAGAAGTCGGCCCCACCGAAAAGTGCGCTTGAACGAGAGAACGGAAGCCCCGCGCTGAGCGGGGCTTTTTGTTGGGATGGGGCGTTCCCATCCTTTCCGCAGAGGATGCGGAAAACGATGGGGCAACCTTTTTCGTGCTGAGTTGAAGAGGGTTTGTCGAGGTCTGTGATTTCCCACATCTCAGAATCGAGATGTGGGGCACCCGGAGTTTTGGTGGATCGATTTGAAAGTGCGGGTCTGGAGACCGGCGCTACAAGTCTGGACACGGTGGGGTTAGGAAGCCGGGGCGGTGCTGGCTGGGGCCGCGTTGGCGGGAGCAGGATCGGGTGCGGCGACATCCGTTGAAGCGGACTTGGCGGCAGCGGCGGCGGCTCTGGCTACGCTTTTGGGATGGCGCACGTCGTCGCCCTGAATCCAGAAGATGACATCCTCGGAGATGTTGGTGGCGTGATCGGCGACGCGCTCCAGGCTGCGGCAGATCATGAGTGCGTTGAGGGCCTGGGGCGCAAGGTGGCCGCTCTCTTCCATGACCTTGGTGAGAGTTTTGTAGGCGGAACGGTTCATCTCGTCAACGGCGTCGTCCATGGTGAGGACGGCGCGAGCCAGCTCGGCGTCACCTTCGATAAAGGCCTGAAGGCTTTTGCGCACCATGTCGGCGGAGAGAGCGGCCATGCGGGGAATGTCGACGGGCAGATCGACCTGGCCCAAACGCTCCATGAAGCGCACGCGGTCGGCGATGCTTTTGGCGGCGTCGCCCACGCGCTCGAGGTCGGCATTGATTTTGATGACGCTCAAGATGAAGCGCAGGTCGACGGCCATGGGCTGCTCCATGGCGAGCAGATCGAGGGCGGACTGGTCGATGTCGCGCTCCATGCGGTTGATGGCGACCTCGCTGCGGCTGACGAAATCGCAGATCGACAGGTCGCGCACGCGGTAGGCCTCAATGGCGCGCTGGATCGCCTGCTCGGCCAGCCCGGCCATGACCAAGAGGTTTTCCTTCAGATCTTCGAGACTCTGTTGAAAGCGA
>CAVXOO010000399.1:0-3058 GCA_963762945.1 uncultured Acidobacteriaceae bacterium
TTGTCTTCCGACGAGGCGTACGCTCTTCTCTCTGCGGCTCCTCTGAGGAAAAGCTCCCCGCTGCGGCGTGTTTCAACGCTTATGGGTGCAACATGTGTCTGCGCATGGAGCCCATCCGCCGTAACCGCCTCCGTTTCGACGAGAATCTTCCATTGTACGGATGGTACGAGGATGTCAACTTTTCGCGCCAGATTGCCCGCTATGGCGCAATCGTATGCGCCCCCGACGCGATCGGCGTGCATCTCGGCCACAAAGGGGGTCGCACCTCCGGCGTGCGCCTCGGATACTCTCAAATTGCCAATCCTATCTATCTTTCACGCAAGGGGACCTTCCCATGGCTGCATACGGCCTATAGCATCCCCGTCCGGGTGTTGAAGAATCTGGTTCGCAGCGCAAAACCCGAGCCTTGGGTTGATCGTCGCGGCCGCCTGCTCGGCAATCTGCACGGTTTCCGCGACTTGATTCGGGGACGATTGGATCCGGCGAAAGTACTATCGCTATAACCGCTGGACAAATTCGGCCCGCCACTTATGCGCAAAGAAAAAACTCCTTGCCGCAGAATCCGCGGCAAGGAGCGGTATTGGGAAGAGATAGTTGCTATTTGGGTGAATGCATCATGCATTCATTCAGAAACAGCCAGTGAAGGAGAATATCCCGCCGGCGAATCGCTCGCCGGACAGGTGCGCATGAGTCACGAGCTCGGCGAGCGGCTGCTTACGCGTCCGCGGTTCCTTCCGAAGGCACGGGAGCGGCAGTCGGAATATGGCGCTCCGGAAGAATATCCTTTCTTGTCTTTTCTTCGTGGTATTCCATTTCCGTGTTAATTTCCCAGATGTTGCTCTTGTCGGTTACGCCATGAACGATGTTTTCAACGGCCGTCATCGCGGTCAGCATCGAATGATCCTGGTTATTGTACTTGTGCATACCGTTTCTACCTACCAAAAAGAGGTTCTCAATGTTGTCTGTGTAATCGCGAATCACTTGGAACCGATCGTAACTTCCGAAGTAGGCAGGATACGTCTTAGGTACGTGAACCACATGCGAGTCCTCCACGTCCTCGGCGCACAGGATTCCTATCTTGGCGGCCTCGGCGATGGCAAACTTCGCCATCTCCTCGTCAGATAACTTCCAAAGAGCATCCGTGTCGTTGCAGAAGTATTCCAATCCAATCCAAACACGATCGGCGTCGCGCACCAGCCACGGGCTCCAGTTGTTGAATATCTGCAGGCGGCCGACGATAACATCCGGCTCCTGAATGTAGATCCAGTTATCCTTCAGCGGGGCGCCGTCTTTCTCGCGCACGGCCAGCTTTTTCACCAGGAGTCCAACCGTGATGAAATCGCGGTACATCAACCCGTCGGCCACCTCCCTGACTTCTGTGGGAGCCTGCGGCGTCATGCCGCTAATTAGTTCCCGAACAGGCATCGTGGAGAAGAAATAATCGCCGGAATAAGTCAGTCGAGCGCCTTTGCTGTCAGTGCCCTCGACGGACACGATCTTGCCGCCGTCGAGGTTTATGCGATCGATCTTGACGCCGAAGTGGATTTCTCCACCGCCCTCCCGGACCAGGTCGGCGACGTGCTCCCACAACTGTCCTGGGCCGAGCTTGGGATACAGAAAGCGCTCGATAAGCGAGGTCTCTGTTTGCTTTTGGGATATGTCACCGGAGCCGGCGCCGCGCAGAGCCTTTTTGACGAAGTGAGTTACCACGCTTTTGAGCGAGAGCCCTTTTATGCGCTGCGCTCCCCACTCGGCGCTGATTTGACCGCAAGGCACACCCCACACCTTCTCTGTGTAGGACTTAAAGAACGTCCCATATAACTGCCTGCCGAAGCGGTTGACAATGAAGTCTTCCAACGACTTTTCTACGCGGCGCGGAAACAAGGCAGCGCACAGGTAACTGAAGCCGCAGGCTAGCGTGCGCACCGGCCCGAGGTTGCGAAAGGTCGCGAGTTTCAGACTGATGGGATAATCGAAGAACTTACGCAGGAAGTAAATGCGGCTTTTGCGGTCGCGTACCAACATAACGCGGTCTTCGACGCTTGGATCAGGCGTGTGCTTCGGTTCAGGCAGGTTTCGCTGCTGGCCCTGATAGCGCAACTGTCCCGTAGCGCTGCCAGCGGCCATCTCGACGGGAAGCAGTTCGAGCCACCACTTCATCACGCGGTCGGACTTCGAGAAAAATCGGTGGCCGCCGATGTCCATGCGGTTTCCCTTGTAGCGAATGGTGCGGGAGATACCGCCAATCTCGAAGCTCGATTCGAGAATTACCGGCTGGATGTTGGACTGCCTTTGAAGTTCGAGCGCGACGGTCAGACCCGCCGGCCCCGCTCCAACGATGATGGCCTTCTGTCGTTTCATCGATGACCTCCTGTCAATTGGTTGTGAAATCGATCGTGGGGAAGAGGCGTTTCGAACGCTGCTGCGAAAGCACAGAAACGCAAGCTCAAAGGGAGTGCTTTAAGGCCAAGCGCTGGCTATGGGAGGGAAGAAATCTGCAGCCGTACGTAAGCAAAGCCCGGTTGGTCAGGCATTGAATACGTTAAAAAGGGGCAATCGGTCCAACCGCAGGCCAGCTCCAATTGATTTCGTAAAAGTATATGAATGCGGAACATGTGAACCAAAGTAGTACCGATCTGAGCTCATATTGCGACGGCACCCCGCGTGTTATTCTCCAAAAGTGCTAGTTAGATTGTGATGGTGCCCATGATAAACGTGATACAAGTCACTTCGGAACAGCGTGAACTTACTTAGAGTGAAGTTGCCAAGCCAAAAAACTGCCGGTGTGTGATAATCCGCTTCCTGGCGCCATGCCTTATATGAGCTGGTGTCCTGAATCGGAAGTCGATTGAATGATTTACTTGTCATCCTGAGCGGAGTTTGCCGCTTTTACGGCAAACAGAGTCGAAGGATCTACGGTTGCCTTACTACGATTCTCAGACTCTGCACAATAGGAGTGTCTCCGTGTACGCAATGCAGTTTTCTTCTTTGCTTTTTGCTCCCAAAGAAGACGGGCCAGCAAGAATCCTCCCTTCTTCCGTAAGACAGCCTTCCACCC
>CAVXOO010000400.1:0-3068 GCA_963762945.1 uncultured Acidobacteriaceae bacterium
TCGACGGCGACGCGCGTGGGCGGGCCCGCGTTCACATGGCTGCGCGATACGCGCGACGTACCCCTGGACGCGCACCGCGGCACCTACACCAGTTTTCAAGAATTCCTCTCCGACCGGCTCTTCGGCGCGCAGGCCGAGTTCAACCGCATCGACATGTCGAACTCAAGCTATTACAGCTTCGATAAAAACCGCTTCGTGGTGGCGCGCAATACGCGCTACGGCCAGATTCGCGCCTTCGGCAACGGCTCGAGCGAGCAGATTCCCCTGCCCGAGCGCCTCTATGCCGGCGGTCCCGTCTCGTTGCGCGGTTTTTCGCAGAATGCCGCAGGCCCGCGCGATCCCGAGACCGGCTTTCAGATCGGCGGCGCGGGCGCCTTGATCAACAGCGCCGAACTGCGCTTGCCGCCTCCCACTCTGCCCTGGTTCGGCAATACCGTCAGCTTCGTCATCTTTCACGACATGGGCAACGTGTTTACCAACGCCGGCGACGCATGGGCCAGCATTCTTCGCGTGCGTCAGCCCGACAGCGCAGCCTGCAGGAACGCGGTCGTGACCAACCCGGACGGCTACCCAACGGGCTACGATCCAGCCGGCACCGGCCCTGTCACTTCGACCGGCCAGCAGGGCCCGTGCAGCTTCAACGATTTTTCGCACGCGCTGGGCGCAGGATTGCGCTACCATACGCCGGTCGGCCCCATCCGTTTCGATTTCAGCTATAACCTGAATCCGCCCATCTATCCGGTGAACATCAACTACTCTATTCCGGTAACGTTGGCGAATCCCAACGGCCCCTATTCAGCGCCCTACCTCGGCCAGGGGCCGCACATCAATTTCTTTTTCAGCCTGGGGCAGGCCTTCTGATGAGCAATCGCGCCCCAATCCGCTTTGAGTTTGCGCGCAGGCTCAAGGCCTGTCTGCTCGCGGGCTTCGTCGCCGCGGGCGTGGCAGCTTCCTGTCTCTCTCAGACGCCGCAGAGCGGCTCAGTCCTGGATCAAGCGGCTTCCACCAATGCGCCGATGGTTCTCGATCGCGCCGTCGCAGTCGTCAATCGCCAAGTCATCCTGGCCAGCGATCTCGACGACGAGATCCGCCTCTCCGTCCTCGATCCCAACAACGCACCACAGAAGGAACTCACGCGGCAACAGGCGCTCGATCAGCTCATCAGCCGCACTCTTATCGAACAGCAGATTCGCCAGGAAGACATGCCTGCTATCGAGCCCACAGAGGAACAGGTGAACGCCCGGCTGCACGAGATTCGCACGGAACTGCCTGTGTGCAAGCGACAGAACTGCGCATCCGACGCGGATTGGATGGTGTTTCTGGCGGCGCATGGGCTCACAGCGGAGCGCGTCGAGGCCTATCTTCGCTACCGGCTGGAGATTCTCGGATTCATCGAGCAGCGCTTCAGGGAGGGCATTCAAATCTCCCCGCAGCAGATCGAAAGCTACTACCACGACACCCTGCTGCCCGAGTACGCGCCCGGTGAAACCATCCCGCCGCTCGAAAAGGTGTCGCCGCGCATTCAGGAGATCCTGCTTGAGCAGCAGGTCAATGTACTGTTCGATAATTGGCTTACCAATCTGCGCCAGCAGGGCGATGTGGAAGTGCTCGACCCGGAGCTTGCCCCGAAACCTGCCCCGGCGCCTGCACCCGCGCCGCTAGCTCCTGCAAGCCCGAATGCAGCCGAAGGTGGGAGCCGATGAGAAAGCGCGAAGAGATCGCGAGCAACGAGCCCCAAAAGCAGCGGCGCGGCCTGCGCATCCGTCTGCGCCGCTTCTTCCTTCGCCACTTACCGCTCGCTCTGGTCGGCCTGGCAAGCTTTCTGGTGCTTTTGGCCGTGGGAATCTACTTTGCCGCCAGTTCCTCAGCATTTGAAAACCTGATGCGCAAGCGCATGGTGGCCTCTATTGAAGAACTCACGGGAGGCCGGGCGGAGATCGCATCTTTCCACTGGCGTCTGCTTCATCTCGATGCCGAGGCCGACGGGCTGGTGATTCACGGTCTCGAAGATCCCGGTGACGCGCCCTACGCAAAGATCGAGCGCCTGCGCGTGGCTCTGAGTTTGAGAAATTTTTTCAGTCCCAGTCTCCGGCTGCGCAGCCTGGAGATCGACCGGCCCAGCCTGCATTTCATCGTCTATCCCGACGGATCGACGAATCAGCCACATCCACGCACGCCGCAGCGCGCGTCCAAGCCGGCAATCGACCAGTTGTTCGAACTCCACGCCAGCCGCATTGCTGTCGAACAGGGCAGCTTCCACTACGACTGCCGCGCGGCGAGCTTCGACTACCAGGAGCGTTATCTACCGCTCGATTTCGTGGCCAACGATGCCTCGCTCGTCATGCGCTATCTTCCCGGGACGTTTCGCACGCCCGCGTCCTATCGCATCGAGGCTGGAGTTGCCGATTTCAGCCTGGCTCGCACAGTGCCGCGCAAGGATCTCGATGTGCATGGAGCCATCGAGGCCACGCTCGACCTCGAACGTTCGCGGGTTCTCCTGCGCACGTTGCGGATTACGGCAGAGAGGCCGGGCGGCAAGATGCACGCCCTCGAAATGACCGGCGAACTTGCCGACTTCACGCATCCCCGCTGGCACATGCGGCTGCTCGGCGATCTCGATATGCGGATCGTCGATCCCATCACCGGCTATGCCGATGCGCCCGACGGCCTGGCTCACCTCGATCTCTACGCCTTCGGGCAGCAAGGCGCGTTTCAGATCGACGGCGGCATTCACATCGACGACGGTTCGTACATCGGCCAGGGCGTCACCGCCCGGGGCATCACCCTCGACACTCACGTTCACGCCGATCAAAAGCGATTGCTCATCACGCAGATCGTCGCGCGCCTGCGCCAGGGCGGGCAGATCGAAGGATCGATTACGCTCGAGCCCTGGCTTCCCGCAGTTCCACCGGCTCACCGGCAGGCCGGCGTTGAAGCCGACGCCTCTCCGGCCAACCGCAACGTTCTCGTCCGGACGCCGGACTGGATCATTCCCGTCAACGGCAAAGTGAACGCCAATTTCAAGGGTGTTGCGCTCGATACGGTACTCGATATGGTCTGCCCGCCCG
>CAVXOO010000401.1:0-5107 GCA_963762945.1 uncultured Acidobacteriaceae bacterium
CGGTGAAAGGCGGCCAAGCCCAATCCGACCGGAGCAACACCGATTTATAAGTTGGTCGACAAACCCGTCATCAACGTGCCAGGCTGCCCGCCCATCGCCGATGTGATGATGGCCGTGGTTACGCATATTCTCGTGCTCGGGCAGATTCCCGAACTCGATAGCCAGGGCCGCCCCAAGGAGTTTTACGGCCGCCGCGTGCACGACACCTGCTATCGCCGCCCCAACTACGACGCCGGATTGTTCGTCGAGTCGTTCGACGACGAGAACGCGCGCAAGGGCTACTGCCTGTACAAAATGGGATGCAAGGGTCCCGTCACCTACAACGCATGCTCGGTGGTGCGTTGGAACGAGGGTACCAGCTATCCCATCCAGTCCGGTCACGGCTGCATCGGTTGCAGCGAAGCCGGCTTCTGGGACAACGGCCCGTTTTATCAGCACCTGCCGTCGTTCCCCGGCTTCGGCATCGAGAGCACGGCCGATACCATCGGCACCGCGGTCGGCGTAGCCACGCTGGCCGGTGTCGCGGCCCACGCCGTCGTCACCAACATCCGCAAGCACAGCGTGATCGCGGAAGTGCACGCTGAAGATGAGAAGGAGTCGTAATTAATTATGGCAACGCGTGTCGTCGTCGATCCCGTCACTCGAATTGAAGGCCACCTGCGCATTGAAGCGGTGGTAGAAAATGGCGTCATCACCGACGCATTCAGCGCAGGAACGATGGTTCGCGGCCTGGAGAAAATTCTCATCGGCCGCGATCCTCGCGATGCCTGGGCCATTACCGAGCGCGTCTGCGGCGTCTGCACCACCATTCACGCACTGGCCAGCGTGCGCGCCGTTGAGGACGCTCTCGGCATCTCCGTTCCGCCCACCGCGGAAATCATCCGCAACATCATGGAGACCACGCAGTACGTGCACGATCACGTTGTCCACTTCTATCATCTGCATGCGCTCGACTGGGTCAACATCGTAAACGCGCTCAAGGCCGATCCCCAAAAAGCCGCCGGGCTTGCGCAATCGTTTTCCAAGTGGGACAAAAACACGCCGGCCTACTTCACCGAAGTCCAGAACAAGATCAAGGCTTTCGCGGATAGCGGCCTAGGCATCTTCAACAACGGCTACTGGGGCCATCCGGCCTACAAGCTGCCGCCCGAAGTGAACCTGATCGGCGTGGCGCACTATCTTGACGCGCTCGAGTGGCAGAAAGAAATCGTCAAGATCCATGCCGTCTTTGGCGGCAAGAACCCGCATCCCAACTATCTTGTCGGCGGCGTCCCGTGCTCCATTAACGTCAATGAAGTTGCGGCCATCAACACCGAGCGGCTGAACCTTGTGGGGCGGCTCATCAGCCAGGCCGATGAGTTCGTCAATGAGGTTTATATTCCCGACCTGTTGGCCGTAGCCTCGTTCTACAAGGACTGGGCCAGCTTCGGCGGCGGCCTGCACAACTATCTTAGCTACGGCGAGTTTCCCACCAAGGGTTACAACCATCCCGAGGCCTTCAAGTATGCGCGCGGCGCCGTGCTCAACCGCGACCTCTCTACCGTGCTGCCCGTCAATCCCCGCGACGACCAGGAGATCAAGGAGTACATTGCGCACTCCTGGTACACCTACGAAGGCGGAGACAACGCGGGTCTGCACCCCTGGGCGGGCGAAACCAATATCAAGTATTCCGGCCCGCAACCTCCGTTCGAGAGCCTCGAGGGCTTCGACAAGTACTCCTTCCTCAAGACTCCGCGCTGGAAGGACAACCCCATGGAAGTGGGACCGCTCTCCCGTCTGCTGGTTTCCTATGCGGCCGGCCATGCGGATGTGAAGGAGACGGTGGGCGCGGTGCTGGGCAAGCTCAACGTTCCTGTTGACGCGCTGTTCAGCACGTTGGGTCGCACCGCGGCGCGCGGCATCGACGCGGCGCTGGCCATGATCTGGCTCAAGGAGTTCTACGGCCAGTTGATGGATCGCGTAAAGAGCAACGATGTTTCCACGTTCAATGGTGAAAAGTGGGAGCCGAAAACCTGGCCTGCCGATGCGGAAGGCGTGGGTCTGGTGGAAGCTCCGCGCGGCGCGCTCGCGCACTGGATCAAGATCCACAACGGCGCTATCGAAAACTATCAACTGGTTGTGCCCACCACCTGGAACGGCTCGCCTCGCGACGCCAGGAACCAGCGCTCCTCCTTCGAGGCCTCGCTGATCGGCACGCCCGTGGCCAAGCTCGACCAGCCGGTCGAGATCATCCGCACCATTCATTCCTTTGACCCGTGCCTGGCCTGCGCCGTGCATCTCTACGATCCGCAGGGGCGGCACCTTCACCAGATTTCCTTCGAGTAGGCCCATGAGCACTCAGACCACCGGTGTACGAAATGTCTTTCAGGCCAACGGCAGCGCGCCGGTCGAGTATCGGCGCGTCTACGTGTGGGAGCTTCCGGTTCGCGCCTACCACTGGATCAACGCCATCGCGCTGACCCTGCTCTGCATCACGGGATACATGATCGGCCACCCGGTGCGCATCGCCTACGCATCCGAAGCCTATCAGCAATATTGGTTTGGCTGGACCCGTTTCATCCACTTTGCCGCCGCCTATGTCTACGTTTTCAATTTCGCCGCCCGCATCTACTGGGGTTTTGTCGGCAACAAGTACGCAAAGTGGACCAACTTCTTCCCAGTCACCAAAAAACAGCAGAAGGAGATTGCCGACGTCATCAAGACCGACGTCCTGCAGGTGAAAATGCACGGCGAAATTTCCACCGGGCACAACTCGCTGGCCGCGTTCATCTACTTTTTGACCTTCCTGGCTTTTTGTGTCCAGACCATTACCGGATTCGCGCTCTACTCCAGCATGAGCAATGCCTGGCTGCCGCGCATGTTCAAGTGGATCGTGCCGCTGATGGGCGGCGAGTTCGCAGTTCGCTTCTGGCATCATTTGTTCCTGTGGTTCTTTGTCACCTTCGTCGTCGTTCACATTTATCTCAGCTTCTATCACGACTACATCGAGGGCCGCGGCACAGTTTCCTCGATCATCGGCGGATGGAAGTTCGATCGGCAGAGCCCGGAGCAAATGGCGGCGGCTTGCAGGCTGCTTGACGCCGAAAACGCCGACAAGAAGAAGTAAGAAAACCCATTCGCCCGCATTTCTCACGCCCGGCGAGAATTTGTAGCACCGGTCTCGAGATCGGCTGGGGGTCTCCCGACCCCCGCCGTGGGGACTCTAAGGATTAAACTCAGAAATCGATGGATACAAACAAGACGCTCGTGCTCGGCCTCGGCAACGTCATCATGGGCGATGAAGGCGTTGGCGTGCACGTAGTGCGTGCAGTCGAAAAACACACCTTGCCGGCCGGCGTTGAATGTCTCGACGGCGGAACCGGAGGCTTCATCCTCCTCGAGCCGCTCCAGAGTGCCGGCCATATCATCCTCGTCGATGCCGCCGCCGACGGCAACGCTCCCGGTACCGTCACGCGCACCACTCCCCGCTTCTCGAGCGATTATCCGCCCACGCTCACTGCGCACGACATCGGCGTGAAAGATCTGCTCGACGCGTTCTACATGCAGGGCGGATCGCGAGAGGTCGTGCTTTACGCCATCACCATCGATCCCCTGCAGTCCATCTCGATGGAACTTTCTCCCGAGGTAGCCGGGGCCGTCAAAGAGGCCGAAGAGCGCATCCTGGCAGAATTGTTTGCCGCAGTCCCTCTTCACTGATCGCCGCGCCCATCTTTTTCTGCGTTTCTTGGGGAAAAGGGCGGAGCAACGCCTGACCCTCCGTGGGAACGATGAACTGGGATTTGCAAATTCGGACCATTTCGGTCTATATTTGTCCTATGGACGTAAGAACCTGTTGTCGCTGCTCGATGCACGCTGCGCGCGCGGCACAGGGTACTTCGGTCTAAGTCCAGAAACATAGTCCGGCTTCCCAATGCCCGCGATTCAGCCGAAGCTGACGCGGGCATTCCATTATGCCGTCGATTCTCGGTTCCAGACAACCAGCAAAGGAAAGCAATGAGCGAGATTCCGCAAAAAGAGACCAAAGCCCAGCGCATGGAGCGCCTGAAGCGCGAGAAGAACCCATGGGATGCCTTTGACGAGGTGCGCACGTTTGCGCGCGAAGGCCGGAAAAGCGTCGTACCCGAGTGGGCTTCGGCGTACTTCAAGTGGTGGGGCGTTTACACGCAGGGCGACGGCGTGGGCGCGACCGGCGGCAAAGGTGGCGAGGGGCTGGAGACGGAATGGTTCATGATGCGCATCGGCATCCCCAACGGCATTGTTTCGGCCAGCCAGTTGCGTTCGATCGGCGGAATCACGCGCAAATACGCACGCAACCTGGCCGATATCACCGTTCGCCAGAACATTCAGTTGCACTGGCTCTCGATCGAGTCGCTGCCTGAAGTTGTTGATGCGCTCGACGCCATCGGGCTCTCGCCCAAAGGCGCCTGCGGCGACGTGGTGCGCAACGTAACCGGCTGCCCACTGGCTGGCGTTGCTGCTGACGAGCTCATCGATGCCTCGCCCATCGCGCGCGAGATTGCGCACGATCTCACCGCGAACCCTGATTTCTACAACCTGCCGCGAAAGTTCAAAATCTCCGCGACAGGCTGCCCTTCGTGGTGCACCTATCCCGAGATCAACGACATTGGCCTCACGCCAGCGGTACGCGACGGCGAAGTCGGTTATTCGCTGCGTGTGGGCGGCGGCCTTTCGAACGAACCCCATCTCGCGGTGCGTCTCGATGCTTTCGTTCGGCCCGATCAGGCAGTGCGCGTGATGCGGACTGTCGCGGAGATCTTCCGCGATCAGCAGGGACTGCGCGAAAGCCGCGAGCGCGCACGTCTCAAGTACCTTTTTATGCGCGAAGGGTGGACGGCGGAGAGTTTTCTCGACGAGCTCAACCGGCGCATTGGATTCAAGCTCGATCCCGCCGTGCCCGAGAACGTTCCCGATGAGAGCCTGCGCGATCACGTCGGCATTCATCCACAGCGCCAGCCGGGACTGGCCTACGTGGGCGCATCCGTGCTGCGCGGCCGCATGACCGGCGAGCAACTTGAGGCCGTGGCGGATCTGGCTGAGCGCTTTGGCAGCGGCTCCTTACGCGCAACGGTCTCGCAGAATCTCGTCA
>CAVXOO010000402.1:0-3037 GCA_963762945.1 uncultured Acidobacteriaceae bacterium
TTGCATCCACCGTGTGGGCATCGACAAGTTGCAATGTCACGCTGTCGTTTCGGGAGTTTCTCAGGTCGTACGGCTTGCCGTCAAACCGGGCTGTGTAGCTGAACTCCCACGAGAATCGCTCTCCATCGTTCCCATCCGCCTCGATTTTGAGCGGCGTCCCTTGCCGCATGCGAGTCTTGCTGAGATCCTCGGTCCACTCGCCGGCGAACAGATCGCGGCCGGCCTTGGCGCCTCCGCTTCGTACCCACACGCTGATCTGGTCGGCATGGCCCACACTCACAGTGGTAATCGTAAGTTGGTTGCCATCGGCAGAAACCTGTTCGCGAATCGTGGCCGCCGCCGCTCCATTCTTCTTCTCACCCACCTCGGCATGCCTCCTGTCGATCCTGCGCAGCACGACTTGATCGAATGCCGGGTTACCCGGAACGGAGCTCTCGTGCCCGTTTCCGCTCGCCGTGAAATCCAAATGCTTATCGCCAGACATCACCACATGCACCACGTCATGAAGATCGGTGATCGAAAGTCTGTTGGCGGGATCGAGTGTGCACTCGGCAGAGATCAGCTTCCATGAGCCAATGCGCGGGTCAGCCGCCCACATTGGTACGGTGAAAAACAACGCGAGCATGACGAAGATACGAATAGGTCCTCCTCAACCGCCAAGCTCAGCCAACCCCCGCCAATCGCATAGGCCGGGTGGTCGGGCGCTCGGAAACTGCATCCTTACTACTATACGAAGTGTTTGGAAACCGGGTCGCGTGAAGGGGTGTCTGAAGCATTCAATGCCATCAAAGAAATCGAATATGACATAATGTCTATCCGTGAATAGGTAGCGCCGACCTCCCGGTCGGCTGTGGTGTGGGCCTCCTGGCCCGCACATCGGCGCTGGCGGAGCGGACGCAGCCAGTACAGCCAGTCTGGAGACCGGCGCTACTTGCAATACGAAATTTGCGGGCAGACTCTTCACGCTTGCCGATCGAGTCTGAAATCATGGGTCTCATGCATGTGCGCCGTTACTGGGTGGCCGGAATCGTACTGACCGCCGTTGTCGCGCTCCTTCCCTTCTCGTTTCACGCCGAGCGTCATCTGGAGACGGCAACCCGCGTCGAAGGGAGCGAAGCCGAAACCGTTCGCCAGGAGCTGGCCACTCGTTTTCATTCGCCGTTTGTCGATCGCGTGGTGCTCGTGGTCGAGGGATTGCCATCCGCGGATTCGGATGAAGGCGAACAAGCGCTCGGCGTCATCGAGGCGGGATTGAAAGACTCGCCGGGCGTCTCGGGAATCGTCTCCTACCTCGACTTGCGCGATCCCGTTTTCCTCGGCAAGGGCGGTGGAACATTTATTCTGATCGGGCTCGCATCAACAGATGGTCCGGTTGAATCGCTCGTTCCCGCGCTGCACGAGCGGGCAAGCTCACTCGAAACACAATTGCGCAGCCGTTATCCCGGCGTAAAGCTCGAATTGACGGGCGAGATTCCCTTGAATTTCGACATTCGCAAAGCCAGCGCCGACGAGGTCGAACGCAGCGAAAGCCTGGCCATTCCCGCCACCCTCGCTCTCCTGCTGCTGGCTTTCGGAAGCCTCGTCGCCGCCCTGATTCCATTGGCCGTCGGCGAGCTCGCAATCGCCGCCACAATGGCCATTACCGGACTCCTGGCCTCGCGCTTTCACTTGTCCATCCTGGTCCAGAATCTGGCCACCATGCTGGGGTTGGGCCTGGGAATCGACTATGCGCTCCTCATGGTGAGCCGCTTCAGAGAGGCGCTCTGCCAGGGAATCGACGGACCCGCGGCCTCGTTACTCGCGGCACGTCAAGCCGGACACACGCTCTTGATTTCGGCCTCAACCGTAGCCATCGGATTTCTGGCTCTCTTGACGGTTCCCATCAGCGAAATCCGTTCCATCGGTGTGGCTGGATTTCTGGTGGCGGGAATGTGTGTGTTGCTGGCGACTACCCTCGTACCGGCGGCTCTGGCGCTGCTTTGTCACCGCATCGATGCCGGCCGCCTGCCTTTTGCTCCCAAGCTCAATGCGCACTGGGCCGAGCGCACCGGAAATCGCTGGCGGCGATGGGGAACCGTCATCGTTGCCCATCCCTGGCTGGCGCTTTTTCTGGCTGGCGCACCTTTGCTTCTGCTCGCCTGGCAGGCCACACGCCTCGATACCAGCGTCCCTCGAGGGAATTGGCTTCCGGAGGCGGCGCAATCGGTGCATGCGCTCAACACCCTGGGAAAAATGGGCCGCAATGGCGTTGTTGAATCGTTGCGCGTGCTCGTCGAACTGCCGGTGGATTCGATTGCGCAAACCGGCGAGGGGTGGAATGCCATCGATCGCCTCTCCAACCAGATCGCAAGCGACCCCCGTTGCGACCGCGTAATCTCAATCACGACGATTGCAGTGGGCAACCGCTCTGCGCTCGACGACCTCTCGCGAGAGACTCGCCGAACATTTTTGAGCAGCGACGGACGGGCCGCTCTCATTGAGGTGTTGCCCAAGTCTTCCGTTTCACTGCGTCAGCAAGTTGATTGGGTCAGGGACCTCAGGAAGACCGGCGCGCCGGCCCTTACTGGAATGCCCGGCGCAACGCTACTCGTTGGCGGCATTCCGGCGCTCAACGCCGACTATCAGACCATTGTCAGCGACCATTTCGTGCCGGCAATGGGGTTGGTCGTAGGCGGCACGCTCCTGGCGCTCCTGTGCGGATTTCGCTCCCTCTTTGCCCCCGTAAAAGCCATCGCTCTTAACCTGCTCTCGGTTGCCGCCTCGTTCGGAACATTGGTCCTGGTTTTCCAGGACGGACATGGAAGCGCGTTGCTGGGAGTTCCCGGTGGCACGGGAAGCGTCTTTCCCCTGGTTCCTATCGTCGCCTTCGCCATTGTCTTCGGACTCAGCATGGATTACGAAGTCTTCCTCGTGGCCCGCGTTCTCGAAGCCCGCAAGAGCGGACTGAGTGAAGTGGACGCAATCCCGGAAGGGATGGCCCGAACTGCAGGCCTGATTTCGAGCGCCGCCGCCATCATGATCGTGGTGTTCGCGGCAT
>CAVXOO010000403.1:0-9820 GCA_963762945.1 uncultured Acidobacteriaceae bacterium
AGCGCCACGCCAGAGGCTTTCTTGCGCAGCCAGCGCGGAGAGAAGAATCAACTCCGCACCTTGAAAATATTACCATAAATGCGGGGATGAACCCAAGGCGCGATGGCTCCGCGCCAACGCAATCGCCATGGGTGCAGCAAAGAGTTTCAAATACGCGGGGCTTCCCTGCCCATGAATCGTGGTTCGAGCGAAAAAAGCTGCTGGAGACGCGAACGACCGGCAACGGAAGAGGCGTCTTGCGCGAGTTCTCACGGGACGGTTGTGGGTCTTCGAACGGGACGCTTGCGGGTCTCCCCGCGCGGGGATCGAAGTTGCTGCACCAAATCCAGACAACCTGCGTGGGGCGAGAGATGGAAGGGAGGATCGACTCTCCATCGGTAATGGCGACTTTCCCGAATCTCCTGATGGGGATGCGAGCGGGAGCCGATCAAATACTCAATGAAAGGGCGATTCTTCACGCTCGGCCTACTCTTGTTGAGCGCGGGCACGGGAATGCTGCGAGCGCAGGAGCTGAGTCTCCGCTGGTTTGGAAACGCGGAGGGGCTCGGCGCCCTGGACGTGCGCAGAGTCCAGCAAGACCGCAGAGGATTCCTGTGGGCGATTACAGACAACGGCCTTTACCGCTACGACGGAGAGCGGTTTGAAGCCTTCGGACCCAAGCAGGGGATCCCTGCCGAGCCCGGAACTATCGGTGAAGCGCCGGACGGATCGCTGCTGGCTGGCGGACGCTTCGGCTTGTACAGGCTCGGCGGAAATCGCTTTGAAAAACTGAGCGGCATTGCGGCAAGCGTAAGTCCGCAGCAGGGCATCCAGTCCGATGGGAATGGCACGACGTATCTGGGTACGGAAGATGGCCTGGTGAAACTGCGCGCGGACGCTCGAGGCGGCTTGGCGGTCGAGCGTGTTCCGCAAGCGCCGGGGACAAGCGGACGCGATGTGGAAGGAATTCTCGTTAACGGCGGCGCGGTGTGGTACGGATGCGGTGGCCAGCTTTGCCGGCTCAACACGCAAGGCGATAAGCAGGGAGTCGAGGTGTTCGGCAAGGAGGTAGGATTGCCCGGAGCGCCGATTCTGACACTGCGCAAAGATGGCGATGGCAATCTGTGGGTTAACGCGCGGATGCAGGGGATCTTTGAGCTTCCGGCCGGGCAATCGCGATTCATTCGTCCCAATACCCCGGAAGATCCTCGCACGCTGCGCCAGATGATCCAGGTGGATCGCGAGGGCCGCATCCTGATTCCGGGCGCGAAGGGCCTGCTTATTGGCGAAAAAAATGGCTGGCGCGTGGTGGGCCCTGGCAACGGTCTGCGCGGGGAGATGTACTGCGTATTTGAAGATCGATCGCATGCCTTGTGGATTGGCATGCTGGGCCGGGGCCTGGTGGAGTGGCGCGGATATCAGCAGTGGGAGAATTATTCGGCCGCGAGCGGCCTTGCCAGCGACTTGATTTTCGCGATCCTGCCGCAGCCGAACGGCGTAGTGTGGCTGGGGACCGTCCAGGGCCTTGAGCGAGGCGTTGAGGGCAAGTTTGGCATCCGCTGGCAGACGGTGGAGGCTGTGGGCACGGTCGCGGTGCATTCCGTGATAGCGCGGCCGGACGGATGGCTATGGCTCGCGTCCGAAGAAAAAGGGGTGGGCCGGTATTCGCTGCGCTCCGGGCGCATGGAATGGTTGAGCCCGGACAAGACGAACGCCTCAAGAGCATTCGCACTGCAGTTTGACCGCAATGGCCGGCTGTGGACGGGCACGGATGCGGGCCTGCTGATGGCGACACCGCCCTATGCGCGTTTCAAGCCCATGAAAGAAGCCGGCTCGAAACGAATTTGGGCGCTTGCCGAAGGCAGCGATGGAACCATCTGGGCCGGCGGCAGCGATGGGCTGTTCACCTTCGACGGGCAGCGATGGAGGAGGTTCGGTAAAGCCAACGGGTTGAGCAACGACTCGGTTCTGAGTCTGGGTCCAGCGCCGGGCGGCGTGATGTGGGTGGGCTACGAATTTGGCGGCGGCATCGACCGCGTGCGGCTTGAAGAAGGCCGCCTGAGCGTGGAAAAAGGCATCGGGCGGCCGAAAACCGACGGCATGGTGTACTTTCTCTCTCGCGACGCCGAGGGCCAGGTGTGGGCGGGAACCGAGCACGGAGTGGACGTGTGGAATGGGAAGCGATGGACGCACTTCGACGCAGAAGATGGGCTGGTGTGGAACGATTGCGACCTGGACGCGTTTGCCGCCGAAGCCGATGGAACGGTCTGGATCGGAACCAGCGGAGGGTTGTCGCGGATGACGCCGCGCAACGTGCCGGAATCTCTGACGCCGGCCGAAGTGGTATTCACCAGAGTTACGGTGGGACAGAAGGAAGTGGCCCCCGATGCGAATGAGATTCTGGCGCGGTTTGCGGAGCCCATGACGGTGCGGTTTTCCGCGCTCAACGTGCAGCGCCAGGGCGGTCTGCTTTTTCGCTACCGGCTGGATGGATCGAATACTCCCTGGACTGAGAGCGATCAGCACGAGCTGCACTTTCCCCGTCTCGCGCCGGGCCAGTACCGGCTTGAGGTCGAGGCGCAGGACGGAGACGGCGACTGGAGCAGCCGCGCGGCGATTCTCGAGTTCAGAATTCTTCCGCCGTGGTATATGACGTGGTGGTTCTACGCGGCCTGTGCGGTGCTTCCGATGCTGAGCGCGTGGGCACTCCTGCGCCGGCGCATCCTGCGCCTACGTCGCGAGGAGGAATCGTTTCAAAAGCTGAAGGACGCGCATGACGAGATCAGGACGCTGGCTTTCTACGATCCCCTGACCGCATTGCCGAACCGCAGGCTGTTCACCGACCACCTGGAGCGCGCCATCGCCGCGAGCGCCGAGAGCGGGCGTCTGTGCGGATTGCTTTTCATCGACATCGACAACTTTAAAACGCTGAACGACTCGCTCGGTCATGAAACCGGCGACCTGCTCTTGCAAGAGGCCGCGGTCCGCCTTTCGGCGGTGGTGCGCGAAACCGGCACCGTGACGCGGCTGGGCGGCGACGAGTTTCTGGTGCTGCTAGAGGATCTGAGCGGCGAAGTTGATGAAGCAGCGCAACGGGCCAAAGCAATCGCGCAAGATGCTCTTGCCCTGCTCGGCCAGCCCTTCCGGCTGGAGATTCACGATTGGCAAACTACCTGCTCCATCGGCATCACCATCTTCGGCCAGGGCCACGATTCTCCGCAGGATGCGCTCAAGCAAGCCGATATTGCGATGTACCACGCCAAGAACGCCGGCCGGAACGAGATCAGATTCTTCGCGCCTGAATTGCAGGCTGCCATCAATGCCCGCGCCGTCCTGGAAGTCGATCTTCGCCACGCGCTCCGCACCGGCCAGTTCCTGCTCTACTTCCAGCCCCAGATGTTCGATGACGCCGTGATCGGAGCCGAGGCTCTGATCCGCTGGCGTCATCCGCAGCGCGGCCTGATCCTTCCCGGCGAGTTCATCCCTCTGGCCGAGGAGACAGGCCTCATCCTCCGTCTTGGCGAGTGGGTGCTGAACGCCGCCTGCATGCAGCTTGCCCGTTGGGCGCAGGATGAAAAAACCAGTTCCGTGCGCCTGGCCGTCAACATCAGCGCCAGGCAGTTCCGGCAACCCGATTTCGTCACCAACGTTCTCGAAGCCGTCCATATGATCGGCGCGAATCCCGCGCTGCTGTCGCTCGAACTCACCGAATCCATGTTTGTGGACAACGTGGACGACGTGATTCAAAAGATGGCGGAGTTGCACAGCCATGGCCTGCGCCTTTCGCTCGACGATTTCGGAACCGGCTACTCTTCGCTCGCCTACCTTAAGCGTCTGCCCCTCGACCAGATCAAGATCGATCGCTCGTTTGTTTGCGACATGCTGCGCAACCTGCGTGGCCGCGCCGTTGTCGAAGCCATGATTCACCTGGGCGCGGGACTGGGTATTGCGGTGATGGCGGAGGGCGTGGAAACCGAGGAACAACGCGCCTTTCTGGCCGAACGCGGCTGCCATGCCTACCAGGGATTTCTGGTCAGCGAGCCGCTTCCCGAAGAAGAGTTTCGCGACCTCGTTCGCGCCCATCGCTCCGACAAGGAGATTGACTTCTACGCCGCGTAGCGCCGGGCGCCTGTGCACCGGCTCTAGAATCGCCTCTGATCGGGCCCCGGCATTCGGCCGCCAAAGTCCAGATGGGAGCTCGGAGTAAGATGAGTGCAGCGCAGCGCTTGAGTGGAAAGCGATGCCGCGCAATCTCGACGGAGAGAATAACCAATCGTGACCGGCGCGCAACGAGATGGAATTTATCTGCTTTCGCTGGGCGCAGCGGTCTTTCTTCTCTTTGCCTTGATCAAAGCATCGGTTTCGTCCGGACCCATGATGGACTTCCGGCTTAACTACAACGGCGCCCGTTGCCTGCTTGAAGAGTGCGATCCCTACAACCCAAGCACTGAGCTGCGTCTTTACCGGTCAGAGGGCACGAGCTACCCGGCCGACAACGACGCAAGCCTCATCTTCGTAACGAACCTTGTCTATCCTCCGTCAGAGTTCGCGATTACGCTGCCTTTCGCTCTGATGCCTCCTGGTGTGGCGCAGGCTCTCTGGGTGGGAGCTATCGCGGTATGTTTTCTGCTGGCCTCCGCTCTGATGTGGGCCCTCAGTTCCCGGTACGCTCCCGCGTTGGGCGGGGCGCTGCTGGGCCTGATGCTGGCGCTGGGCTTTCCTCAGCTTTTCTACGGCAATCCCGGCTGCCTTGTTGTGGGATTGGTAGGCATAACGGCAGGATGTTTTTTGCTCGAGCGCTGGGAGGGCATCGGCGTTGTTTGCCTGGCCGCCGCTTTGGCGCTTAAACCGCACGACTCGGGGCTGGTGTGGCTCTTTTTTTTGCTGGCCGGCGGCAGCTTGCGCCGTCGCGCATGGCAATCGCTGGCGCTGGCATCTGCCGTGAGCCTGCCTGTCGTGCTGTGGACCTGGCATCTCTCTCCGCATTGGCCACAGGAGATGATCGCGAATCTGCGCGCCTTCACGGTTCACGGGGGCTTCAACGATCCCGCACCCGCATCAGCCATCGAGCACGGCACTTGTGCGATCACCAGCCTGCAAGCGATGTGGAGCAACGTGCGCGATGAACCGCGTTTCTACAACCTGGCCAGCATGGCGTTGACGGCGCCGCTCTTGCTGATTGGGGGAGTGGTGACCTTGCGGGCCAAGCCGGAACGGACCAAACAGGGACAGGCCAGGGTCTGGCTGGGACTGG
This sequence comes from uncultured Acidobacteriaceae bacterium, assembly GCA_963762945.1. Taxonomy (GTDB): domain Bacteria; phylum Acidobacteriota; class Terriglobia; order Terriglobales; family Acidobacteriaceae; genus Telmatobacter. The sequence continues at coordinate 5,234 of CAVXOO010000403.1, forward strand.
CGGCTGTCGCAGCGTTGACCTTGCTGCCGGTGTATCACCGCGTTTACGACGCCAAGATGCTGATGCTGACTATACCCGCCTGCGCGCTGCTGTGGGCCGAGGGTGGAAAACTGCGCTGGATCGCGCTGGCGCTGACCACGCTGGGCCAGTTGATGACGGGCGAACTGGTCTGGAGCATGGTTCTGTTGGGCGTCAGGAGTCTGCATTTGCCCGCAGCAGTACTGCACGGACAAGCGGTGGGCGCGCTCTTCAGCATTCCTGTGCCGCTGACACTGCTGGTGCTCGGCTGCTTTTATCTCTGGGTCTACGTGCGGCGCTGCGTGGCGTTGACAAGGGATGGTGTGTTGAAGGACAACGACGCAATCGTTGGTCTCGCTGCGCCGACGGCCTGAAACTGCAGAACAGGAAGCTATACGCGGCCCCAGCAGCCGTTGCCCTCAGCTTTTGAGCGCCACGCGAATGTGCAGTTCTTTCAACTGCTGCTCGCTCACCGGCGTGGGCGCTTCGGCCATCAGGTCGATGGCTTTGGCGGTCTTGGGGAAGGCGATGACTTCGCGCAGATTGGCCGCGCCTGCCAGTAGCATCACGATGCGGTCGAGGCCCAGCGCGATTCCGCCGTGCGGCGGCGTGCCGTACTCGAGTGCCTCAAGGAAAAACCCGAAGCGCGCTTTCGCTTCCGCCTCGCTGATCCCGAGCGAGGAAAAAATCTGCTGCTGCACGTCCTTGCGGTGAATGCGGATGGAACCCGATCCGAGTTCGAGCCCGTTCATCGCCAGGTCGTAGCAGTTGGCGCGCACAGAGGCCGGATCGCTGACGAGGTTCGCCATGTCAGCGTCGAAGGGCGCGGTGAATGGATGGTGCGCGGGAACCCATTTCGCCGTGGCCAGGTCGTACTCGAACATCGGGAAGTCGGTGAGCCAGATGGGATGAAAGGCCTGGCTGCCGTCGATTAAGCCTGATCCCGCGCTGTGCGCAGCAGCCGTTTGCACGACTTCGTCGGTAACGCGAAAGGCTCCGTGTTTCTCGGCGTATTTCTTCGCCAGCTCGGCGCGGAAGTTGCCGGCGGCCGCGTAGACGTTGATTTCGCGCTCCGATAACCGCCCCGGAAACTTGGTGTCGCTGGCCTTGATGTGATGCGCGGGATCGCCGGCCACGATGATGACGAAATCCTCGTCGGCCGCGCCGGCCAGCTCGCGCACCTTGACAGCAGAATCGGGAAAGCTCTTCGCCAAGCGCTTGAAATCGTCGATAAACTTCGCGCCCTTCTTCAAATCGAAGAGGGGATGATTGTCCTCGCGCTCCTTGCGGCTGAGCTCGCCGACCTTGGGAATGCGTAGCGCGACGATGGGCAACGCGGGATCGATTTGCAGCGTGGCCAGCGCGTCATCTGTAAATGCCGCACGCACGTCGGTGAGTCCGGGCATGCGCAGGTCGGGTTTGTCGGTGCCGTACTGGCGCAATGAATTGTCGTATGTGACGCGCGGGAAAGGAATCGGTAGATCGACGCCGGCCGCGGCAAACGCCGCCTTCATAAACTGCTCGACCACGCCGAAGACGGTCTCCTGGCGCGGAAAACTCATTTCGAGATCGACCTGCGTGAACTCGAGCTGGCGGTCGGCGCGGAGATCCTCGTCGCGGAAGCAGCGCGCGATTTGAAAATATTTGTCGAAGCCCGAGATCATCAGGATTTGTTTGAAGATCTGCGGCGACTGCGGCAGCGCGTAAAACTCGCCGGGATGGACGCGCGAAGGAACCAAAAAATCGCGCGCGCCTTCGGGGGTCGACTTGGTGAGAATCGGGGTTTCGATCTCGAGAAAACCCTGCTGGCTCAGGCTTTCGCGAATGGCCAGCGTGATGTCGTGACGGAGGCGGAAGTTGTGCTGCATCTCTGCGCGGCGCAGGTCAACGTAGCGGTATTTCAGGCGCACTTCTTCGTTCTGGATGGCTTCTTCCGACGGCGAAAACGGCGCCAGGCGCGCATCGTTTAAGACGAGCAATTCCGTGGCTTCGATTTCGATTTCGCCGGTCGGCATTTTGGGATTGATGGCGTCTTGCGCGCGCAGCCTGACCTTGCCCACCGCGGCCACAACATATTCCGGCCGCACCTGCTCGCCTTTGGCGTGGCCTTCGGGCGTCAGATCGTGGTCGAGCACGATTTGCGCGATGCCGGAGCGGTCGCGCAGGTCGAGGAAGATCAAATTGCCGTGGTCGCGGCGGCGGTTGACCCAGCCCATCAGGACCACTTGCTTGCCTTGGTCGGCGGCGCGCAGGTCACCGCAAAGATGCGTCCGTTCCAGATTGCCTAAAAAGTCGAGAGACATTGCCTTCTTATTGTAATGGAAGGAATTTAGGCATCGTGGGAGCGTGTGCGTTGTCTATTGGCCGGCAGTTGAGGAGCCGGGCATCAATGGAGCATCAGGCCCCTTGGGATGATTGTGTTGCCTGATAAAGAAATAGAGCGTCCGGATCAGAAACCACACCGGCATCGCGCAAAAGACCAAATCTGCTCTTTCCAAGCGGGATCGATCCTGAAACCAGAAGATACAAAGCATCACGGACCAATAAACAAAGGAGGAAAAACTATCCGTCAAGGGGTTACTCGGCTGTTGTTGCTTTTTACGCTCCGCCAGCCGTTCCCCGCGTTCGGCTCTGCGAGTGGCGTAATAGGTGCGGCGGGCTTCGATGCGTTCGTGGCGAGCCCTGGCTTTGGCCAAGTGCTTCTCGAACTTCTCGTCGCTCATGGGAATTTGCTTTGCAAAAAGAAGGATCAGGCACGGCAATTCCAAAATTGCCAATGCCCAAAGGATCGGCAAAACGAGAAAAGACTTGGAATACATTCTCCAGCAAACTGTGGCAATTAGAGCGAAAAACAGAACAAAAATCCCAACCACGACCTTGGTTTGCCGCCGCCAACTCTTTTCGAGCGCGTCCCGATCGGTGAGAAGATTCTCAGCCCTTACTCGCCCCTCCCGCTTCCGCGGTTCGCTGTCCGCAAAGATGCGATCTTTCCAGATGATAAGTAGAAAGAACAGTCCAAGAAATGCGTTGAGGAGCGCCCATATCCTGGAATGCTGCCTCCAGAAACCGGCGACCACAAAAACGACAAGAAGCACGACGAACGCACTCCCGAGGATCTTGTTGCGCTCCACAAGTCTCTCCAACCAGACAGATGCAGCCTCCAGCGGAAAAGGGAGAACAAGAAACATGAGTGCGACCAAAGAGCCAACGAGAAAGACGCGAACGTCTGGGAAAATGTAATACTCCCAAATTGCCCTTGCCTGGCAAATAATCGCCAACAGGAAGAAAGACGCATATCGCGAAACGATCTTTTTCAGATTCATCGGCTCAGTTCCCTTTGATTGATTGGGACGCGAATTACCTTGTTAAGTATTCCATCAGTTGCGCGCGCGGAACTTTTGTTTGCTCGCCTGTAGAAAAGTCCTTCACGGTCAGAACGCTGGAGGCCAGTTCGTCTTCGCCCAGGATCACGATGCGGCGGGCTGCCTTGTCAGCGGCCTCGAAGGACTTCTTCAATCGGAAACTGCCGTCTCCCAACTCGACGCTGAGGCCGGCGCGGCGCAACTCACGGGCTAGAACCAGCGCGGCGGCGTTCAAATTCTCGCCCAGCGGAGCGATATAGGCATCAGCTTTAGGCGCAGCCACTGCGGCGGTTTGCGCCGCTTCTGTCGCTTGCAGCGTCAGCACGAGCCGGTCGAGGCCCATTGCGAAGCCGATGCCCGGCGCTTTCGGTCCGCCGATAGCCTCGCTGAGGCCGTCGTAGCGGCCACCGCCTAGCAGCGCATTCTGCGCGCCGAGTCCTCCGTGCGTGAATTCGAAGGTCGTGCGCGTGTAGTAGTCGAGTCCGCGCACCAGGCGGGGGTTTAATTTGTAAGGCACGCCGGCGGCATCGAGCGCCGCGGTGACCTGGGCAAAATGATTCTTGGATTCCTGGTCGAGAGATTCGGTGATCTTCGGAAGCGACTCGATGATTGGCTGATCCTCGGGAACTTTGCAGTCCAGCACGCGCAGTGGATTCGTGACCGCGCGGCGTTGGCAGTCTGCGCACATTTTCGGCGCCACCTCAACGAGTGCGGCGCGCAAAACGTCGTTGTATCTCGCGCGGTCCGCGGATGAACCGACGGAATTCAGCTCCAGCGTCCAGCCCTCGATGTGCAACTCATCGAGCAGCGTCGCCAGCATCTCCAAAACTTCCGCGTCGCGCAGGGGGCTCTCGCTGCCTGCCGAAGGAGGGCCGATCACCTCTGCGCCGATCTGCCAGAACTGGCGGTAGCGGCCCTTTTGCGGCCGTTCGCGGCGGAATTGCGGGCCGATGTAGTAAAGCTTCTGCAACTGGCCGCTCTCGCCCAGCTTGTGTTCGATGTAAGCGCGGACCACGCCGGCGGTGTTCTCGGGACGGAGGGTCAGCGATTGCGATTTTTCGCTCTGCGCGCGGGCGCGGTCCTCCCACGTGTACATCTCCTTCGAAACGATATCGGTCTCTTCGCCGACGCTGCGGGAAAAGAGGCCCGTGTCCTCGAAGATGGGGGTGCGAATAGCAATACGTACTCGTAGTCGAGCAGGAACATA
>CAVXOO010000404.1:0-7221 GCA_963762945.1 uncultured Acidobacteriaceae bacterium
GTAGGGCGTCCGCGGAAACGGACGCCCTTTGATTGGTTGAGGCCGACGCCGCGTTACTTCTTCGGCGCATGATACGAGGAATTGACCTTTTCGCCCGCCTGCGTGAGAATGCCCGCCACGTCATTGGCGAAGGGGCCAGTGGGCGCCAGATCAAGATACTTGTGGTAGGCATCCGCGCACCCTGGAGGCAGAACGTACAGGTTTGTTTTGGGGTCGATGGTGGCATTTTGAATCAGCCCCTGGCCCTTGAGGTAGTACATAAGGGCGAGACCGGGATCGTTCGGGTTGGGCGAGGCCTTGATGGCTTCATCGGCGGCGGCAGTCTGAGCGGTGGAGTTGCTCTCCTGGAAGAAGATGACCGCCTGATTTCTGAGATAGAGCTGCGCGTTAGGAGGGTCTGCCTTTGCCGCCGCGTCAAAGGCGGCATTGGCTTCAGGGACCTTGGCGGTGCGCGCGTAAACCTCGCCCATGCCGGAATTCGCCTGGCCAAGAACGGACGCACGGGGCTTCTTGGAGGCGGTCTCGAGATCGAGACCCTTCTTGTAGGAGGTAATTGCGTCATCGTACTGCTTGAGCCCGGCCTGACCGAAGCCCAGTTGGACCCACAGCAAGGCCTCGTCTGGCTTGAGGGCAGCGTCCCTGGTCATCAAGCTGATGATGTCGTTGTACTTGGCGGTCTTGATCTCGGTTACTTTGCTGTCAATATCGGCCTTCGGAGCAGTGGCGCCCAGAGCCTGGGTTGCGGTCGTGACTGCGTCGTCGATGTCCTTCTTGTCCTGGGTGATGGTCTTCAGATCGGCGTTGAGCTGGGCGATGAGCTTGTTGGCATTCATGGCCTCTGCGTTCTTTTTCTTCAGATCTTCGAGTTGCTTCTTCTGGTCCGCCGGCAACTTGTCAATATATTCCTGGCGCGACATATCGAGGTCCTGCTCGGTGTCCTGTCCTTCGACGATTTTGACGCCGCGGATGGAATCGACCATCTGGCCCGCCGGTGTATCGGGGGCGCGGTAGAGCACCATGTAGGTTCCCTGCGGCGCTTCGCCGGAGTAGCTTCCGGATTCATCGACCGGGAAGGTGAACTTGAGGGTCGTGCCGCCATCGGTGGAGAGGCTGACCGCGCCTGCAGACTGGGGCTGACCGGTTGGATTGATGACTTTGCCGTGAATCTTGCCCATTTTTGCAGGCGATTGCTCGGCGTGCATGGGAGTGAGAGCCAGCGCCAAAATTCCGGCAACAGCCAGGCGCAGCCAAAGTGAAAAAGTGCGATTCATGTTTTCTCCTTGAGAGCGGCGGGAAGCCAAACTGCCCGCAGGCTCAAAAAACTCGAAATCAGAGGCGCGGCTTGGAGCCGGGCGCAAATGTGAGCAAAACCCAAGTTAAATCCAATCGCGCATCCTGCACAAGAGGGCTGATGCCGGCGACGCGGGATTTGCTCCAACGCCCATGCTTCTTGACGAGGAGGCTGGTCCAGAAGTTGCCTGCCGGTTCCCAAGGTGATTGTGGGCCGCGATGAATAACTATCTTATGGTAGTGTGGCGGGCGCGGGCGCGCGTGTGGCCTGTATCACATAGCAAAGACAGCGGAGTTGGCGGGGTTGGCCCCTTAGATCCCCAGATTTCTCGGCGGGCTGGAGTTGGCCAGTATTCGACTACAGGGCTTCTCTGCGGGGGTCGGGAGACCCCCGCTACAGCCGGTCTGGAGACCGGCGCTACAGGTACGTGCCGCGAGCCAGCGACGCCGCGTGAGAACTAAAATCAAAATATGGGAACGGTGATTCGCAGTGCGGCTCCGGCCGATGTGGGGCAGATTCTGGCCTTTATTCGCGCGCTTGCGGCCTATGAGCGGGAGCCCGATGCGGTGGTGGCGACCGAGGAGGGGCTTTTGCGCGATGGATTTGGGGCCAGGCCCTATTTTTCCTGCCTGATCGCCGAAGAGGACGGAAAGCCTGCCGGTTTCGCGCTGTTTTTCTATAACTATTCCACGTGGATGGGCCAGCCGGGGATCTACCTCGAGGACCTGTTTGTGCTGCCGGAGCTGCGCGGACGGGGCATTGGCAAAGCGCTGCTGAAACGCGTGGCAGCGGTGGCGGTGGAGAAGGGCTGCCAACGCTTGCAGTGGGAGGTTCTGGATTGGAATACGCCGGCGATTGATTTCTATCGCGCCATGGGCGCTGAGTTTCTGGATGAGTGGCGCAATGTGCGGCTGAGCGGCGAGGCGATTAAGCGGCTGGCGGAGCAATCGGAGGGGAGTGCTCTCCCACCCATCTCCGCAAAGGACGCGGAGATGGATGGGGCACAGGGGAATATTGCTCTCCCACTCATTTCCGCAAAGAGCGCGGAGATGGATGGGGCACGGGGAAATATTGCTCACCCACCCTTTCCGCAAAAGACGCGGAAAAGGGTGGGGCAACCCAAGTCGGAGCAACTTAAGCCGGGGCAAGCCAGGCCGGATCGACTTAGGCCGGAGCAAGCCGCACCAGCGAAGAACCGGGCGGAGAATGCGCGGTGAGGATTCGTGTGATTGGCGGCGGGTTGGCGGGACCGGAAGCGGCGCTGACGGCCGCGCGGCTGGGCTCGGATGTGGATCTCTATGAGATGCGGGCGATGGTGGATGGCAAGCCGCGGCTGACTCCCGCCCATCAGACGACGGATTTCGGCGAGCTGGTTTGCTCGAATTCGCTCAAGAGCGAATCGCCGCATACTGCGCCGTGGCTGGTGAAGCAGGAGATGCGTCGCGCGGGCTCAGCGCTGCTGCGCATTGCCGATGAATGCGCAGTGCCGGCGGGCCACGCACTGGCTGTCGATCGCGTGGAGTTTTCGCGGCGCATTTCGGAGGCGATTGAGGCGGAGCCGCGGATTCGCGTGATTCGGGAAGAGGTGACTTGCCTGGACAATGATCCCGTCCAAGACCAGAACGGTGCGAAGCACTGCACGATTGTGGCGACGGGGCCGCTGACATCGGATGCGTTGAGCCGGGAGATTGAGCGGCTGACGGGCGCGGGGCATCTGGCGTTTTACGACTCGATCTCGCCGATCGTCGATGCCGAGTCGATCGACATGAGCCGCGTGTATTTTGCGGCGCGCTGGGATAAGGGAACGGCCGATTACATCAACTGCCCGATGGATCGCGCGGAGTACGACCGTTTTTTGGACGCGCTGCTTGCGGCCGAAGCCGCGGAAAGCAAGGAGTGGGAGAAGATGGTTGATCTTCCAACCCATGCGCCAGGAACAGCCACATCGGGACCCAGATATTTTGAGGGTTGCTTGCCGATCGAGGTGCTGGCCACACGGGGACGCGACACGCTGCGCTTTGGGCCGATGAAGCCGGTGGGGCTGCGCGATCCGCGCACCGGAAATAGGCCCTGGGCGGTGGTGCAACTGCGCAAGGAGAATCTGCGCGCCGACAGCTACAATCTTGTCGGCTTCCAGAATCACCTGAAGTTTGGCGAGCAGGCGCGGGTTCTGCGGCTGATTCCAGGGCTTGAAAACGCGCGATTCCTGCGCTATGGGCAGATTCACCGCAACACGTATATCTGCGCGCCGGTGCTGCTGGACGAATGCCTGCGGCTCAAATGCAGCTCATTGAGAGCGCGCTCGGAGTCTCCCACCCTTTCCGCAGAAGACGCGGAAAAGGGTGGGGCAACCACGATCTTATTTGCGGGACAGGTTTGCGGCGTAGAGGGGTACACGGAATCGATCGCGACGGGAATGCTGGCGGGGATTTATGCCGCGGCGATTGCGCGTGGCGAGGAGCCAGTGCCGGTTCCGCGTGCGACGGCGCTGGGCTCGCTGGTGCACTACATTACACATGCAGACGCGAAGAACTTTCAACCGGCCAACATCACCTTCGATTTGCTGGAGCCGCTCGAAGAAGAGATGCGGAAGAAGATTCGCGATAAGAAGGAACGGCACCGGCTGCAGTGCGAAAGGGCGCTCGCGGCGTTTGAGGAGTGGCGAGCGGCGGCGACGATTCCTTGCTCTCAAACATGAAGCCGTCACAGCGATCGAAAAGACTACAACGGATCGCGCACACTGCTTTCTCAAGGAAAGCACATCGAGAACTAGTATCACTGTGGTAGGCTGTTTCGTCGTAGAAAGGTCAGTATGCGAGTCCTCTCTGCCACAGAAGCCCTTTCGCCCGCTGCTGAGCGCACCAGGGATCTGCTCTTCCGCCCGTTCCGATGGGGAACGTTCCTCAAGCTCTGCGCCGTAGCTATATTCACCGAGGGCGGTTCGGGAAGCTTCAACTACTCCGGCCACGGAAGCACGACACCAACGAACATCGACCCTGGTTCGCTGGGGTTGCTCTTCAGTCCGGAGTGGATCGCGGTCATCATCGCCGTCGCGATCGCTCTGATCATCGTTTCCATCGCGATCTTCTATCTGTCTGTCCGATTGCGGTTTGCTCTCTTCGAATGCCTCATCCATCAAACCCGGCTGATTGCACCCGGATGGCACAAATACCGCTCCCAGGCATTCCGGTTTTTCATTCTTTCGATCATGGTTGGCATCGTGTTTCTTCTCGCGATTGTAGTGGCGCTGCTACCTTTTATCTCCGGATTTTGGCGCATTTACCAGGAGAGCCGGTTGGAGGATCAGTTTCCAGTTGCGGCGTTCCTGGCTTTGTTCCTGCCGCTTCTTCCCGTGCTCTTGCTGATCTTCCTTACCGCCATTTCTATCGACATCGTCCTTCGCGACTTCATGCTGCCGCACATCGCGCTCGAAGACGCGTCGGCTGGCCAGGCATGGGCTGCAGTGCGGGCGCGCATCTTCCGCGAAAAGGCGGACTTCCTGATCTATGCGGTGCTGCGCGTGATCGTGCCGATCGGCATTATGCTGGTAATCGTCGTCGTCCTCATCATTCCGTGCCTCATTGTCTTTGGAATACTCGGTGGCGGCTGGTTTGCGCTCCACACCTACCTCGACCACGCTCCGATGATGAACATGATTATTGGTTCAGTCTTCGAGGTCGTCCTTGGCCTCTCCGTTGTTGCCCTTGCGTTGCTGGTTGGGATCAGCTCCTGGGGTCCAGTCTGCATCGCCCTGCGCAACTATGCTTTGCTGTTCTACAGCGGTCGCTTTCAGGCTCTCGGCGACATCCTGTCGCCACCTCCTCCGGGTGCGCCCGGGATGGATCCCGGCGCTGCCTGAGTCATGTTCGTCGCGCGGTGCAACTGTGCTGTCTCCATTCTCTTCACTCTTTGGCGAACGAGGGGTCGCGCTCGCTTAAGTGCCCCAATGGTTTATGTGCATGCGCGTTCGCGCGGGGGATTTGCGGGGGCAAGCAGTGCTCGCGGCGAGTAGACGCCGGGAACCTTTCTGCGATCATTCGTGTCCAAAGGAGAGTGGGCTTTGCGCGCGGCGGCGCGGTGCGACCGTTTACCCTGAAGAGTGGGGCTGCGAATCGAGGCCGTCGCGAACGGCATATTGTCCGCGCCTGAAGGAATGAGGGTTTTTGATGCGGTGCTTGGCAATTGTTGGTTGTTCGGCGGCGCTGAGTGCTTGTGCGGCGATGGCGTTTGCGCAGGCGGGACAGCCTACGGCCGCCGAAAAGAAATCGGCTACCGCAATCACGTTGCCACCCTCGCCAAAGGCGCTTTTGCCGGATGCTTTTGACGGCTGGGAGACGGCGGAAGCATCAAAAACGGTGACGGACCCGGCGCAGGCCGATCCGGCCAATGCGGCGGCGCTGAAGGAGTACGGATTCAACGCGGCTGTCGTGGCCAATTACAAGCGCGAGGGCGAAACGCTGAGCGTGCGCCTGCTGCGCTTCGACGACGTGAGCGGAGCCTACGGCGCGTACACATACTTCCGGCAGAATAACTGGCCGAAAGAATCGATCGGGGCCGGCGCGGCTTCAGACAACAACCGCGTGCTTTTCTGGGTGGGAACGACGCTAGTGGACGCGACGTTTTCGCACGTGGGAGCGATGTCGGCAGGCGAGCTGCGCGATATTGCCAGCCAGTTGCCTGCGCCGGGTGGAAGCCGCGCGCTGGCGCCGCCGATTCTGGCCAGTCTGCCGCGCTCGCAGCTCGACCCGCAGACCACACACTATGCAGTGGGCCCGGCCAGCTACGCGGGTTCCGGAGGCGTGCTGCCGCCGTCGCTGGTGGACTTTGACAAAGGCGCTGAAACCGTGACGGCGAATTACTCGCTCACCTCCGGGCCAGCGACGCTGACGCTCATCGATTACCCCACGCCGCAGATGGCCCACGCCAAGGTGGATGCGATTCGAGCGTATCTGAAAGCGGGCAGCCATGCGCAACCGCCGTGGACGAAGCCGCTTACCGCGTCCGACGTGGCATCGCTCGAGGTGAAGGATAGCGGACCGCTGGTAGCGATCGTGAGCGGCGATGCGATTCCAGAGGAGAGCCACCGGCTGCTCGAATCGGTACACTACGAGGCGGACTTGACAGCCATTCCTCAGCCTGTGGAGTCGGAGATTGCGAGGACGGGCAGGCTGTTGCTGGGGATTACGGTGCTGAGCGCGGTGGGCGCCGCGGCGGCGATTTTGCTGGGCGGGTTCCTGGGCGGCGGCAGAGCGCTTTACCGGATGGCCACGGGCAAACCGGCTTCGTCGGTCTTCGACGAGGAGTTCATTTATCTCAATCTGCGGGAAAAGCCGGTGGAAGTGGTCGAAACGATCAAAGTGGATGAGGCAATTGAAGGGCCGCATCCGAAGGGTTAATGGCTGGCTTAGCCTGTGGAAAAATGGGCATAAACCCGAAGAAACCCAGCAAAACCATAGGAAAAGCCGGAGTTATGCAGGCGAAAGATCGGCGAATAAACCCGCCTGCCTCAAGCTAGGATTGAATTGTTAAATCATTGAAATATAACTCTTTATTTTCATACACATTTTCTCTTGACACTGCTTCCCCCCGCACCTAGTATGCAGCCAGAAAGTTCTGATGGGTTTGCCTCCGTTGGAACTATTCTCCCTAAGGGAAGAGCTGCCCATTTGCCGGGCGGCTCTTTCCGTTTATGAGGCATTTTGGGCTGGGTTCGGGGTTCCGTCGCCGGATTGCGGCAAGGTTTCCGTCCATTGCTCGTCGCATTGCTCGCAGCGCCAGGTGTTTTCGGGGTCGACGGCTTCGAGCACGACATCGTCCGATCCACACTTCGGACATTTGGGTTCGACGAAGTCGGGGACCTCTTGATTCTTGCCGTCAACAATCTCTTTTGGAATCGGTTTTGCCGCGATGGCTTGCGCCTGTTCGAGTTG
>CAVXOO010000405.1:0-7285 GCA_963762945.1 uncultured Acidobacteriaceae bacterium
AGCACAGCAAAGCTTGCGCACGTGCTCTCGCCCGAGGCCGTCGCGCGGCTCGACGCTTTATGCGCGCAACTGGACCACTCTCAGGCCAACGCGCAGATTGCCGTGGTCACCGTGCACGATCTCGACGGCGATGATGCGGCTGACTACGCGACGCAGCTTGAAGACCACTGGAAGATGGGGGACAAGGATAAGGCAAGGGGCCTGAACCGGTACGCCATCGTGCTACTGGCCGTGGCCGACCATAAGTATCGCATTGAAATAGGCTACGGCCTCGAAGGCATTCTGCCCGATGGCAAGACCGGCGACATCGGCCGCGACATGGTTCCCGACCTGAAGGCGGGCGACTATGACGGCGCGGTGACGGCGGCTGTGGGCCAGATCGCCCAGGTGATTGCCGACGACGCCCATCTCACGCTGGACAATCCGCCCGCGACCGCTCCGGTGCAGCAACCGCAGCCGTCCGGCCGCAATGTCCTTGGCGGCATCATCGTCACGATTTTCGTCATCATTTTTGTGTTCCGCCTCCTGGGCAGTCTTGGCCTGTTCGGTCTGTGGGGCCTGGGGCTCATGTCGGGCGGAGGCCGTGGCCGCGGAGGTTTTGGTGGCGGCTTCGGCGGCGGTGGAGGGGGATTCGGTGGTGGCGGCGGAGGCTTTGGAGGCTTTGGCGGCGGCGGTGGCGGTTTTGGTGGTGGCGGCGCCGGAGGAAGCTGGTGAATTCAGCATCTAGCTACTAGCTGCCAGCTTCTAACTAGATGCCGGCTACACGACCTGATAAGAACGTGCACACGATCGCTTGAATTCGCATGACCCAGATGGTGCGGAATCAATCGGTCAGAGAATTCGAAGCTGCTTTTACAAGGAGAAGAAACTGTATGAGCAAGGGACTTGGAATTACGCTGGGCGTTGTGGCCGTTCTGCTGTTGGCGGTCTTCATGGTGTTTGGCAGCTACGTGAGTGCCAAGAATCAGATGGTGGCCAAAGATCAGGCCGTGAAGGAAGCGTGGTCGAATGTGGACGCGGACCTGGAGCGCCGTGCCGACCTGATTCCGAACCTGGTGGAAACCGTGAAGGGTTTCACTAAGGAGGAGAGCACGGTGTTTGGCGACATCGCCAATGCGCGCGCGGGAATGCTGAATGCGCAGGGCCCCCAGGCGAAGATAGCGGCCAACAACCAGCTTGACGGCGCTATCGGCCGGCTGCTGCTGCTAACCGAGAACTACCCGCAACTGCGCTCCAGCGACCAGTTCATGCGTTTGCAGGACGAGCTGGCCGGGACCGAGAATCGCATCAAGGTTTCGCGTGTGCGCTACAACGATGCGGTGCGCGACTACAACACCTTCATTCTGCAGTTCCCCAACAGCATCTGGGCGGGGATTGCCGGGTACCATCAGAACAATGCATACTTTGAAGCCAGCCCGGATGCGCGGAATGCGCCGGTGGTGAAGTTCTAGAAAAAGCGGAGCTAGCGGAGTTGGCGGAGCTTGTGCGTACCGAGCCAGCGGAGTCGATGCGGGTCACTGAATCGGCGGCGAACCAGAAGCTCAGGCTGTGACCGATTGCAACTCCGCAGACAAGCGCAAAAAGGCCATTCCGCCCAAACGGAATGGCCTTTCAGGCTTAAGGTTCCGCCGAGACGGCCTATTTGAAGGAAGCGATAGCGCTCGCTTCGTCGTCGTAGATGTCGAAGACGGTATAGAGCTTGGTCAGCTGCAGCAGGTCGTGGACCTTCTTGGTCAGCTTGAGCAGTTTAAGAGCCGCGCTTTGATTCTTGACCGAGGTGTAGGCGCTCACCAGTTCACCCAGTCCCGAGCTGTCGATATAGTTCACTTCACCCAGGTCGAGCAGAATGCGCCGCTGTCCCTTCGCCATCAGGTCACGAATGGCGTCGCGCAACTGCACGCTGCCTTCGCCGAGGGTGATCCGGCCGCTGAGTTCCAGAACAGTGACGCCATCCACTTCACGCGAAACAATCGCAAGAGCCACGGAAAATTCCTCCTTATCGGTACTTCGGTTATAGCATCTCAGCCGGGCTCAAGGAAAACCCCCCATGAGTGCCGCGGGTAGCAAAACGACAATCTCGCACACTGCCTAACTTTTCCCGGCGGGCACCAGATGTTTCACGAGCGTCAGCTCGGTTCCGGGTTCGAGTTGCCGGAAGTGCACCTCATCCATCAGCGACCGTATGAGGAAGATGCCGCGGCCAGTGCCGCGGAGCAGGTTTTCCTGAGCCAGCGGATCGGGTATTTTGTCGGGATCGAAGCCCCGGCCCTGGTCGGCAATGGTAATCACCAGGTCTTTGCCGGTATTTTCGAGCGAAACCTCAATCTGGCGGGTTGGATCGTATTCATTGCCGTGCAACACGGCATTAATAGCGGCTTCGCGCACGGCCATGGTGATATGGAAACGCTGGTCCTCGTCGAGACCTGCCGCTACGGCCATCTGGTCGGCGGCTGTCTCCACCTCTCCGACGCTCTCCATGGTGGAACTCATCTTGAAGCTCCGCCGCTCTCTGCTGGGTGCGCTCACCGGGTTGATTTCGGCCTCCGCCGGAGCGGGTGGGGCCATGCCGTCCCCGTCCCGTGAATCTTCTGGCAGTTTCAAGTCTGGATGCGATTGTGTCAAGCAGCAGGAGTGTATGGCGTCAAGGATCCAACGATTCGAGAAGGAGCTGCACGGCATCCGGCGCGTCCGGTAAAATCCTGCCCCGAGGGTCTACACTCATGCCATGGACTCGTACGCCGAGCCGCAAACTGCAACCCGCGTCAGCCTGACGGCGATTCTCGGCACGCCGGTGACCGATGCGAAGGGACATCTGTGCGGCAAGCTGAAAGACATTGCCGTGACCACCGGTCCGGAAGGCGGCAAGGTGGCCGGCCTGGTGCTCAAGACGCGCACCGGCCTTGCGCTGGTACCCTCGCAGGAAGTATCGGAGACCCCGGCAGGCACGCTCGAGGTGCGCTCGGCCGATGTTTTGGTCCCGCTGAAGGAAGAGGGCAATTACCTCTTCCTGCAGCAGGACGTGGTCAACCGCCAGATCATCGATATCAACGGTCGCAAGGTGGTCCGCGTGAACGACGTGGATACTGGAGTGGATGGGCCAGGGCGCGGCGCACCTGCTGCGCGTGGCCGAGGTGGAGGTCGGGCTGAGAGGCGCCTTCCGCCGCGTTTTCAAAGGTGTTTTGCCGCGCCCCCGGCTTGAATCCGTTTCGCGCAAGTTCAGTGCGCGCGCAATTCCATGGCAGTTTGTGGATGTCATCGAGCCCGATCCAGCGCGGCGCGTCAGGCTGCGCATCGAGCATGAACGCCTGGCCGATATTCACCCCTCCGAGCTGGCGGACATTCTGGAGGATCTTGCGCCTGCCGAGCGCGAGGCCGTCTTTACATCGCTCGACGAGGAGGTTGCCGCCGAAACCCTTGAGGAGGTCGAGCCCAAACTGCAAAAGGCGCTGCTCGAAAAGCTCGACGAGGAGCGCATCGCCGACATCGTGGAAGAGATGGACCCCGGTGCCGCAGCCGACCTTCTCTCCGAACTGCCCGAGGAGCAGTCCGACGCCATTTTGGAAGAGATGGAGCCGGAGGAGCGGCAGGAGGTGGAAGGGCTGCTCGAGTTCGACGAGCACTCCGCCGCGGGCTGCATGACCTCGGAGTTCGTTCACCTGGGCGTGGACGCCACCGTGGCGCATGCCGTGGAGGCACTGCGCAGCTTCGACGGCGACCCTGAGAGCGTCACCGAGGTTTACCTGCTCGACGAAAAGCGCATCCTGCGGGGCGCGGTATCGCTGGCGCGTCTGGTGATGGCGCATCCCGAGACCCACCTGAATGTTCTGGCCGAGCCCCGCGTACTCTCCTGCCCTGCCGACATGAACCAGAACGAACTGGCCGAGATGTTCGACAAGTACAACCTCCACGCACTTCCGGTCGTCGATCTGCAGGGCCGCATGGTGGGCGTGGTCCAGTCCGAGCATGTGATCAGCTTCCTGCGCGAGAAGCTGTAGGCATTCCTCTGACTTGCAACTTGGCCCAGCGGCGGGGATCCGCTTTCGCCCCGGGTCAAACCTAAATTCATCCTCGCCTTGCTCTCGTGCTACACTGGCCGCGGAATCCCAAATTCAGGCAGCATCTTGAAGAATCCGCAAGGGCCCCGCAAGACATGGGAGGGATTTTCGCGAGGGATGGATCGAGTGCTGGGGCTCGGCTGTCTCCATCGATGATTTCGGCGCGGGCGTGTTGCGCGGCCGAACCGTGAAGCGTTCGAGAGGAGGCAAGTATGGTGGATCCGGTAAAGAAATGGCAACCCGTTACCGATTTCTATAAGGAACAGCAGGCTGCCCAGCCCATCGATCCTGAGGCGGAGCGCCAGCAAAAGCTGCGCGAAATCCATGAGCAGGTAAAGAGGACGGGCTGGAGGGAGAAGAAGGCTCCCATCGGGATCAGGGTACTCACCTGGTACCTTTTCTTGAGCGCTGGTTTTTATACTCTCCTATTGATCTTTCTCGCGGTCTTCCCGCACACTTCCGTTGCAACCTGGGTGGTGTCGAATATCGCGCACAGCTTGCCGGGAGCCGCCGCTCGCGAACAAGCCGACCAGGAACGCGAAGAACTGAGGAAGGAAGCCGCGTTGCGAGGATATACGCTTCCCGACTACATCGTGGGCGAGGAGAAAACGCCGGAACAGATCGCGCAGGAACAGCGCGAATTTGTCATGGTTTACTCACTCATCGTAGCGGTCTTGACTTCAGTCGTCGGATTTATGTGGTTGAACCGTTCATGGAAGGTCCGCTGGGTGGCCATGTTTTATGCAGGCGCAAGGGTGGCCAAGGCAGGAGTTGCATTCCTCGCAATCGGGGTCTCGGGTGCCAATATTCACCTCCCTCCCGAAGTAGTGTCGGCTGCGGCGCTCGGGATCGGAGTGAATATCTTGATCTTCTGCTATCTCGCCTTCTGGCCCGGCGTGGAGGAGTGGTTCAAGGAAGAGGCGTAAAACCTGTTCAGCCTTTGCGGCAGACGGTCTGCGCCGCTTCAGCGGAACACTCCGGGAACGCTCTCCTGGCGCCCGGTTGCGCCATCGCTCACCTGCTCTATCCACAACCATGGATTGCGCGCTGAATTCTTGTGCCCGAAATTCGTTCGCGTAGGTCTGGCCTGTTATGGTCAGGAAGGAATACTTTTCCGCCAATCAAAATACTGCCATGAACCCGCCATAGGAAACTCGCATCGGTATGTGGAAGCGCTGGCGAATCCGGATCCTTCTCTTCCTGGCCGTTCTTGGTCCCGGATTCATCACCGCCAATGTAGATAACGATTCCGGCGGCATCTTCACCTATTCACAGGCTGGCGCCCAGTTCGGTTACACCCTGCTGTGGACAATGATTCCCATCACGATTGCGCTCATCGTGGTGCAGGAGATGTGCGGCCGCATGGGGGTGGTAACGGGCAAGGGCCTCAGCGACCTGATCCGCGAGGAGTTCGGCCTGCGCGTCACCTTCGTGCTCATGGTGCTCCTCGTGGTGGTCAACTACACCAACGTGGTCACCGAGTTTATCGGAATCGCCGGCTCGCTACGCCTGTTCCACGTCTCCAAGTTCATCGCCGTGCCCATCTGTGCCTTCCTCGTGTGGGCGCTGGTTCTGCGTGGCGACTACAAAAGCACCGAGAAGATCTTTCTGGCCGCATCGCTGGTCTACATTGCCTATATCTTCGCCGGGGTTCTGGCCCAGCCCGATTGGCACAAGTCCCTGCGCGCCACGGTCGCGCTGCCCAAGAAATCGGTGTGGAACGAGAGCTATATCTACATGGCGATCGGCGTGGTGGGCACGACCATTGCCCCGTGGATGCAGTTCTATCTGCAATCGTCGATCGTGGAGAAGGGAATTCGCGTGAAGGATTACGCGGCCTCGCGCCTCGATGTGATCGTAGGCTGCATCTTTACCGATGTGATCGCCTGGTTCATCATCGTAGCCTGCGCGGCCACGCTCTTTGTGCACGGCATGGGCGCCATCCAGGTTGCCGCCGACGCGGCCGAAGCCATGCGTCCGCTGGCCGGCGACTACGCCTTCATCCTTTTCGCCTTCGGCCTGTTCAATGCATCGCTCTTCGCAGCATCAATCCTGCCCCTCTCCACGGCCTACACCGTTTGCGAAGGCCTGGGGGTTGAATCGGGCGTGGACAAGAACTTCCGCGAGGCGCCGTACTTCTACTGGCTCTACTCGCTGCTCATCGCGGGCGGTGCGCTCACGGTTCTCGTGCTGCCGGACTCGCAACTGGTCAACGTCGCCATCCTGTCGCAGTTCTTCTGCCCCATCATGCCGTACAGCTCGGCCAGCCGCATTTGCACGCGCTGGTTTTCCGGCTCCACTTCCAGCAAACGGTGCAGCACCTCGACGGCCTTCTGCGAATGATTCGATTTCAGGTGTGCTTCGGCGATCTGCAGGAATAAAGGTCGCGCTTCGCTCAGCACTCCCTGCTGCACGTACAAATCCGCCAGCCGTTCCAGCGGCGCCAGCTCGTTCGGCGCCAGCTTGGCGATCTTCTTGTAGATCGCGATGGCTTTGCTGTTGAACCCATCGTTTAGATAGACCTGCGCCAGCCGCTCGAAGTACTCGATGGCCTGCGTCATGTCTCCCTGGCGGGCGAACAAATCGCCCACCGTCATTAATGTCGCTTGATCTTTCGGGTCTGCGCGCAGAATTAGCTGGTATTCGCCGATGGCCTGAGGGACCTTGCCCTGATTGAGGAACTTCAGCGCATTTTCCAGCGCTTTGCTTTTGTTGAAGGCCATGGATGATCTTCGCCTGCCGGACCCCGCACACTCCGGCAACGCACTGCAGCCGCACAGACGGCTTAGACATGAAGGTTAGCACGCGCCAAAAACAAGGAGCAACGCGCCACAAGAGGGCAGGTGCCATAGGCGATAACAGTGCCTCTTGCGTGCCGAAGCAGGCTCCCGGGAGGGGCCTTGGCCTCCCCCTAGAACCCATCTCGGTCCCGCTGCGGGCCAGGGTCTCAAAAGCTCGGTGGGGCTGCGCCCCAGATCGCGGCCTCCGACTTTCGCAGCGCCGGTATCCCGCTGGCTAGCAAATGGTGGTTGCCAGCCTTCGTTCAGTTACGTATTGCTAGGCGAAAGGAATGGTGCGCCGAAGTTTGCCGGTAAATCACATGGCAAAATATCCCAACTGGCAGAGAAACGTAATCCTTCGAGCGTTCCGGCGTCGCCCGACCGATGATAATATGGTCGAGGATCTCAATCTTCAGAAGCTGCCCGGCCCGGGTCAGGTGGCGTGACCTT
>CAVXOO010000406.1:0-4606 GCA_963762945.1 uncultured Acidobacteriaceae bacterium
AAAAAAAACTAGTGCGCTTTGGCTGCAATCTCCAACCGCGCCGGCACCTTTACCGCGTAGCGCTTTACGAAGCCGCCCTGGTTGATGGCCAGCCCGAGACGCCCGCGCGAATCAATGTAGAAGAGCGGTTGCCCCACCGGAACATCGCTGAAGGTCTTCACAAAGGGAATCGCCAGCGGCCGTCCGGCCAGGGTGAACTTCACGCGGTCTCCCACCTTGTAGCCCAACCCGGCGAAGTCCTCGCGCGTGATGTTGGTGACCAAGCTGCCGAAGGGTCCATCGATGCCAATGACCGAAGCCGCAATGCCATGCGCGTTTACAACCGGCTTGACGACGGTCAGCCGGACCAGGGTCTTCAAATCAATCGCCGGACCCACATCGGCCGGGTTTTCGCCGCGGGCCAGGTGTGCGCCCACGGGACTGACGCGCGATCTTCCCACGGCTGTTCTGGCCGGCGTAGCGCTGCCCAATGGAAGCCAGGATCGAAACCCGGAGCGCACGGTGGGCCGGTCTTCGCCGGCAGGGTGGAAGCCGGCATTCAACGCCGCTGTCCTCCTCGATAAGGGCGAACTACTGCTTGAGCAGCACAAACGCCTCCTGCCCTTTTACGACGTCTTCGACGAGCAGCGCTACTTCCTGCCGGCCGAATCGCAGAAGGTCGTCGAACTCGATGGCGTGCGCCTCGCCGTCACCATCTGCGAAGACGCCTGGAACGACAAGAGCTTCTGGCCGCGCCGCCTCTACGCCGTCGATCCCATGGAAGAGCTGATGCGCCAGCAGCCGGCCGTGCATATCAACCTTTCTTCATCGCCGTTCTGGCATGACAAGCGCGCCGTCCGCCGTGAGATGCTGGCCGCCATCGCTCGCCGCGACGGCATTCCCGTGCTCATGTCGAATCAGGTGGGCGGCAACGACAGCCTCATCTTCGACGGCTCCTCGTTCGCGCTTGACGCGCGCGGCGAATTGATTGCGCAGGCCGCCTCCTTTGCTGAGGATCTGGTCGTCGTCGATCCCTTCCATGCTGCGCCCGTGCCTGTTCCCGAGGAAGACTCGACCGAGGCCGCTTATCGCGCCCTGGTGCTGGGCACGCGCGATTACGTGCGCAAATGCGGCTTCTCGAAGGCCATCGTCGGCCTGAGCGGAGGCATCGACTCCGCGCTGGTGGCCGCTATCGCCGCCGAGGCCCTCGACCCCGAGAACGTCATCGCCATCGGCATGCCCAGCCCCTACTCCTCGCAAGGCTCCATCGACGACAGCCGCCAACTGGCCGCGAATCTCGGCATTCGTTTTGAGACCATCTCCATCAGCGCGCTCTTCGCCGAATTCAAACAGTCGCTCGAGCCAATCTTTCACGGCATGAAGGAAAACCTGACCGAAGAGAATATCCAGCCGCGCATTCGCGGCACGCTTCTGATGGCGCTCTCGAACAAGTTTGGCGCGCTGGTGCTCACCACCGGCAACAAATCCGAGATGGCCGTGGGCTATTGCACGCTTTATGGCGACATGGTCGGCGCACTCGCCGTCATCGGCGATCTGGTCAAGACGCGAGTCTACGCAATTTGCACCTGGCTCAACCGAAACCAGGAAAAAATACCGGCAGCCATCCTCACCAAACCCCCATCCGCCGAGCTGCGCCCCGGCCAGATGGATACCGATTCCCTTCCTCCTTACGACGTGCTCGATCCCATCGTCGAAGCCTACGTCGAGCGCTACGAGACGCCGGAGCACATCGCCCAAAAACACGGCCTCCCGCTCGATCTCGTCCGCCAAACCGTGCGCCTCATCGAGCGCTCCGAATACAAGCGCCAGCAGGCAGCCCCGGTCCTCAAAGTCACAACCAAATCCTTCGGCATGGGCCGCCGCTTCCCCATTGCGGTCAAAGTGCAGGTGTAGGTGGGCAGTGGCGCAGTTTCCGGATGAGCAACAACACACTCAGAGCTGTGATGAGGCTCATTGCCATTTGCCCTTCCCTAGCTTTAATGAATGACGCAGGTTTGGCTGGAGATTCGAAGCGCCAAACTAACCGACATAACGGAGGGTCAGGACGATGCTGATCAGATCATTCCAACATTTGATAAGGTCGGCCTGTGCCGCCATTTGTTTTTTGCTGGCGGCTTGCGGAACCGCCGCTGAGGCCCAGTCCGGCCTCTTGTTAGGCCTGAGCAGTTCATGTGACGAGAAGGGCTGTGATCCTCCCGACCGCACCTTGTGGATTGCGCCGCAAGACGGGAAATTACAGATATTGGAGCTGCCCGATCTCATCGTGCCGCGGAAGACAGGCTTCTGGCGTGTAGGCACAAGGTTTTACTGCGATCCCGACGAGCTGAAGAATGATCCCCACAGGGAGCCATCGCCTACTGGCGCGCTATTTGCTGCACCCGCGAACCAGCGGCCGATTGTTTACGGGGTAGCTGAATGTCCTGCGCATGTGGAGTACCTGGATACAGAAAGTGCGACTGGAGATAAAGTGCCATATGGCGCAAGCGGTATCGATGTAAGGTTCGTGAATGGTGAATATATATCGTTGGATTATTGGGGGCGCACAGATTGTTGCGTACATCCCGACTCTTCAACTCAATCTCGTGTCGAAAGGCTCGGCGACCCGTTCAGAAACCCGATTGCCTATGGTGAAATCGAGGGCAGTTTAGCCAGTAACGACTACGAGTGGCGTGCAGCGGATGCGCTACTCAAAAACGCGAGTCGCGAAAATGATGATGAGGAGAAAATACCGTTTGGGGAAGGAAATACTGAAGAAGAAAAGGAAATTCGGGAGAACTTTCCGAAATGGTCGAACATGACCGAATTAGACAGAGTGACCGTGATGCAGACGCTCAATGACGGATGCTTTCCCAAACATGACGATAGAGAGTGGTATATCGCAAGGAATCAAGGTAAGTGGAGTGCCTACGGAGGGTTCGACACGCATCGGCTTTGTGGAGTTTATGTCGATTTCGAACTACCCTTGCACGCTAAGTTTGCCGCGCCTGCGGCGGGGCCAATTAGTCTCGACGTCATCAAATATCGGATCACGATAGAGAATGTCCCCGATCTGAAAACCATCAAAGGGGTTAGGGATCTGTTCTGGTCGCCGAATCACGATTTCTTGGTTGTCATCATAAATACGGACAAGGCATGCATCAGTAGTCCGTTCAAATCTTGTTTTCCTCGGGACCTGGATCCAGAGCTTTTCGATCGAACATCCTTGCTTCAGGTCTATGAGCCGCAAGGACAGGACCTGGGCAAGCCGGTCATTTCGATGCGACTGAAAGAATTCGAGGGGCCCGTAATGGAGGAGTGGGCTACGGGCAGTAATGTGGCGCGGTGGACCGAAGAATTGAGGAAGATCAAAGCCCAGGGAGTGGTGAAGCCACTGCTGTCATCATCGCCGCAGCCCTGAATTTGAGCTTCGGTCGCCGCGACGGAGCCAACCTTCTTCGTTCTGGTTGTTGAACCATCCGGAAACCGCACGATTCCCCGCAGCCCGCCCCGCCAACCCCACGGTATAAGCTAATGTGAGGGAGTTTTCCCGCGTCGAAGGAGTACCGCTTGATTCAACCGTCTGCTCGTTTGTTCAGCGCTGTTGCGCTGTTTGCCCTTCTCGTTCCGGTCGTCCAGGCCGCTGCTCAGCAGCAGGTGCCGCCGGCCCCCGATTCGAGTGCCCAGCAGGCGCCCGCCGCGCCCGCCGCGGAGCCCTCCGCCCCTGCGCCGTCTGCCGCTCCGGTATTTCCCAAGCCCGATCCGGCCAGCTTCACCGCCGCCTCGCCCACTCCGGAGACCGTCAACGCCTTTCTCGCCGCCAACTGGGGCTTTGACGACAGCCGCGTCTGGCAGGTCGAGGCCATTCTGAAAACCTCCGTCAACAACATCAGCAAGGTGGTTGTCTACGTGGGCGACAAGACGGGTCAGCAAAAGCCCGGCGCCATCTCGTTCTTTGTGCTGCCCGATGGCAAGCACGTCTTCAGCGGCGATACCATCATTCCCTTTGGCGAGCATCCCTTCGCCAACTACCGCCAACTCTTGCAACAGGGCGCCGACGGCCCTTATCGCGGCTCGGCTGCGAAGGATCTGGAGCTGGTGGAGTTCGCCGACTTCCAGTGCCCGCACTGCAAAGAGGCGCAGGCCAACATGGACAAGCTGGTCGCCGACTTTCCCAAGGCGCGCATCGTCTTTCAGAACTTTCCCATCGCGGCGATCCATCCCGCAGCCGTCGAGGCAGCCGAGTACGGCCTATGCGTGAACAAGCTGGGCGGCAGCACCGCCTTCTTCCAGTTCGTCTCCTCGGTCTTTGACGGCCAGGACGGCCTCACCTCTGCCGACGGCGCCTCGCTCACGCTCAACAGCTCCGTCGTTAAAGCCGGCCTCGATCCGCAGAAGGTCTCCGCCTGCGCCGCAACGCCCGAGATCAAGGCTCAGGTCGATGCCTCAGTGAGATTGGGCAGCAGCATCGGCATTGACTCGGTTCCCACACTGGTCATCAACGGCCGCGAGATTCTCGCCAACGCCTCCTACGAAACGCTCAAGAAGATCGTCGAATACCAGGCCAAAATCGACGGCGTCTCGCTGCAATAAGCCGTCTCAAGATGCACCGAACCCCGTCCTGGCTTTG
>CAVXOO010000407.1:0-4703 GCA_963762945.1 uncultured Acidobacteriaceae bacterium
AGGAAAGCGCCGATGCCCGACTGGACGAGCAGTCCGGCGAACTGGACCACGCCTCCGTATTCCTCGACCATTACAGACGTCAGGTCATCTTGTCGCGCGGCGGCGGCTTCATGCAGGCGGCGGAGGATCTTTGCGCGCTCTTCCCGGGTTGACCTTCCGAAAGTGGCGAATGCGCTGTTGGCCGCGGCGATAGCGCGCTTTGTGTCTTCCTCATCTCCAAGCGTTACGCGGCCGATCACCTGACCGTTGGTCGGCTTGATAATGTCCATGACTTCGCGACCGTGCGATTCGACGAACGATCCATCGATGTAGTGTGTTGTAAGTGTCTTGATTTCGGCGTTGCTTGTGGTAGTTTTCATGGCCGTGTCTCCCTTATATGCTCGCTGTCAAAACGACGTGACGACCACTCTGTTGAGCGATCCGTCTTTGAGCGCCGCGTAACCGTCATTCACGTCGCGCAACGCAATTCTTTTCGAGACCAGGTCATCCAGGTTCATGCGGCCTTGCAGGTACAGCCCCGCGTACATGGGGATATCTCGCTTGAAATTGGTCGAACCGAAGTTCACGCCCTGGACGCGCTTCTGGCCGGCGATTGCGTCAAAGATGTTCAGATCGATACCCACTTCAGGTTTCGATACGCCGACGAGGTACAAACCTCCGCCTATGGCCAGCATGGCAAGCCCTTGCTCCGCCACAACCTTCAGCCCCACGAAGTCGAACACATGATCTGCGCCTCCTTGGAGAAGGTCACGCACCGCTTCGACAGGTTCTGTTGCAGAGGAGTCGATAACGTCAGTAGCGCCGAACTTTTTGGCCGCTTCGAGGCGCTTCGACTGAATGTCGATAGCAACAATCCTTGACGCGCCGGCGATGCGAGCACCGCTGATGGCGTTAAGCCCCACGCCTCCGGCTCCAAAGATCACGACGGTATCTCCCGCAGCTGCACTCGCGGTGTTCAAGACCGCGCCCGCGCCGGTAACTACGCCGCAACCGAGCAGGGCCGCTTGGGCAAAAGGCATCTCCTTCGGCACAAGCGCGAGTTGGTTCTCATGGACAAGCGCTCGTTCGGCGAAGCCCCCCAGCCCCAAGCCCTGATATAGGGCTTGCCCCTTGCGACTTAATCGCGGCACATTTGTCGGCGGTCTTAAAGTCGCCTCCGGGTGCTGGCACTGAAAGGAACGACCCGACTGACACCGGGTGCACGAACCGCACGACTGAGCGAGAGAACCGACGACGTGATCCCCAACTTGGAATTGGGTGACATCGGGGCCGATTTCTGCCACGGTTCCCGAGATTTCGTGGCCAAATACGGCTGGGGTCGGAAAGATAGGATTGGCAGCGAAGAGCAGGTCCGTGTGACACAGACCGGACGCTCGCACATCGACGAGAACTTCACGTTCAATCGGCGGGGCGATTTCCACATCCTCAAAATCGAAGCCGCGACCCACTGCGTTTTGCACAAGCGCCTTCATGGGTCCAATCTCGCAGAAACTTTCTAATACGTCCAAGACCTCTTTACTATCAGATCAATCGCGATAAAGTATCAGAATGGAATTACGGCATCTGAGGTATTTCGTGGCGGTCGGCGAGGAGCAGCATTACGGGCGTGCGGCGCGCCTACTGCGCGTGGCACAGCCCGCGCTTTCCCGCCAGGTTCAGGATTTGGAGAAGGAAATTGGCTTCGAACTTTTCGAACGTCTTCCGCGCGGTGTGAAGTTAAGCACAGCCGGGAAGCTCTTCCTGGAGGATGTGAGGCGGATACTTCAGGACCTAAACGAAGCGACCTTGCGGGCCGGCCGCGTGGCTCGCGGTGAGTCTGGGACACTGCGTGTTGGGTTCACCGAAATGGTGTCATGGCGGGGCGTCGTTCCGCAATCATTCCGGCGGTTCCGGGGGTTGCATCCTGACGCGGAACTGCAACTTCAGCCATTCTCGAGTTTGGAGCAGTTGGACGCGATCCGATCCGGCCGTTTGGACGCAGGCTTCGTATTCAACATGCCCGAAACCGATCCGGAATTGGCGCTACTTCCAGTCGGCGTGCATCATATCGAAGTGGCAGTGCTGAAGGGGAATCCTCTCGCTAAACTGAAGAAACTGCGCCTGCGTAACCTGGCCGATGAGACGTTTGTCTGGTTTCCGCGGCGGGAGAGCCCGGTCTTGTACGATCGCCTGATGCGCGAATGCTTTCGCGGCGGTTTGAAGTTCCCGCGTATCGTTCAGGAGGGATTGAACGAGGCAACAATTTTGAGTTTGGTGGCGACCGGCTTGGGTGTGGGATGGGTGCTCGGAACGGCACGCTGGCGGTGTCCAAAAAGTGTCACCATTATGTCGGTCGTCAACTTGAACCTGCCACAGCCGCTAGCGCTCGCATGGAGACGGGACAATACCTCTGCCTTGCTTGCAAGTTTTATTGGCGAGGTACAACACCTGCCAGATGTGCGAGCGCTCAAAAGACGCAAATCAGTTGGTGATGAGAGCTGACCGGAGGGGGAAGCGCAATCGCTCGTGCAGCTATACCTTCCCGGACAAGTGGCCCTTGGCTCAGCAGCTGCCAACAGAGCAACGCGCTCACCGACGAGGAAGCGTAGGAAGGCTGAGAAACCTGATCCACAATCCGATCCACAAAATGCACTGTCTTCGACGACTTCGGTGGTTTTAGGCGTTCCCCACGGGTTTGTAAGTCGTTGAAAAGCCTAGTACGGGTAGACTGTCACGGCAGAGGTCGCGGGTTCGAGCCCCGTCGTCCCCGCCATAAACCAAAGAAACTACAAGGTTTATGGCAATATGACAATTTGAGTTTGACCCCTCGAGGGTGCGGAAGGGTGCTGAAAATCTTCAGCACCTTTTTTGCTGCCTTCTAGAAGTCTTGTTTCCTGGCCCGAGGGTGTTGGCAAGGGTGCTGAAGCGGTCCCTTTCCCGGCTTCGATCACCATTTCCATGACCTTGTTGTTGGCTTCGCGCTTGGTTGCCGAGATCGCGCGCGTATAGATTTCGAGCGTGATTCGGGAGTTGGCGTGACGCAGAAGCTCCTGTGCGGTTTTCAGGTCGGCGCCTGCCGCTCTGAGGTTGGTTGCGAGAGAGTGTCGGAAGCTGTGCCACCCGATCACCTTGCCGATAATGTTCGCCCGTTTGAGAGCTGGACGGATGACCCTTCTGAGAACCATGTCGGGTGTAATCGGCTGCTTTCCCTCCTTCCGATCCGAGGGAAAAAGAAAATCGCCGTCGCCGTTGAATTTGGACTGTTCTCGCCACTCGGTGAGGCACTCCAGCACGGCGGGGTGCAACGGAACGGGCTTACGGCTCGCTTCGGTCTTGGTGTCTCCGAAGTGATTCCGCACGCGGGATCGGAGCACATTCACCTGCATCTGAATCTGATCGACGTCACGCCACGTCAGTGCGACGAGTTCCGATCGTCTCAGCCCCGTACTGCCGGCAAGCATCACCATAGCCTTTTCCCGAAGAGGTAATTCGCTCACAAGCGCGGCAAACTCTCCCGGAGAGAGCACATCTGGCTCGCGCAACCGTTTCGCAGAAGAGCGAACCTTGGTGATTGGGTTCCGTCCAGAAGCCGAACATCGGCTCCGCGACGACCTTGCCTGGAGAAGCAGTTGGCCCGCCCGAATCATGGATGGCCGCATTGATTTTGTCCTACGAATAAGTGGAAAGGGGAGCCACCCGGAACCAACGTGGAGTGCCGAAGTGTGCCGAGAGCCGGTCGTGCATACTGTTGCGAACCGCGATCTCAAGGCAGTGCAGCAGGCCAAAGGTCATCTCCGAAAGGGCGGCGTTCCGTTCATAGAGAGAGACTGCCTCACCGAGGTTTTGGGCGGTCGCCGTGAGGTACCGCTTGAGCCGTTCCCGAGATACGGCGCGCTCGATTTCGTGCAAAAGCTGGGCAGAATGAGGCAATCGAATCTCGCTTGACGTTTTGTGCTATTCTTTGGGTGAGGCTTCTGGGAGCATCCCTGCCGCGAGGCATATTCCCAAGGCAAAGATCGAGAAGGGGCCAGTGATGGCCCCTTCTTTATTTGGGCTCTTATTCATCTTGCTCCGCTTGCGCGCCTCTGTAAATATCTAAAACCAAAAGGGATAGTTGACCTCTGCCGGGGTTCGGCAGAGGTCAGAACGTTTCAGAAGAGTCAAGTCTCAGAAAACTATAGTTCTACGGACATCACTTGAGACCCGAGGGTGCCGACGGGGTGCTGAAAACACCGATGGATCACCCTCGTCACTGAGGGCATTGGCTGTTCGCGTAAATCGAGAATCAATTCAAAGAAGAATGCAGGATAACCATATTCGTCAGCGAGATCGCAACGCCTTTGTGCCTCCATGAGGAAGCTCGCAATGACGGAGCTCCGATTGGAAGATCTGCTCGGCTTCCGCAAACAGAGAAGCGAGCAGCCGCACATCCAAATCCTCGAACTTCCGGAAGCTGAAGTTATTGCGGCCAAGTCGAAGCCGGCCCAGCTTGCCGGAATTGATCTGTATCAAGGAGACTCCGTCCTTCATCACCGAGAAATACACACTGATATAGTTCTTTTGCAGCGCTACACCCATTGCCGGCCAATCCACGTATTGCCCGCTTCGAGCTACATACTGAAACTTCCCATACCCGATCATCCTGAATCTCATCCCTGGCTCCCCCGCGGGCGTTCCGCGGTGAAAGTATCGCTTGAGTCCGGGTGCGGATTTTAGCGATAGTT
>CAVXOO010000408.1:0-6379 GCA_963762945.1 uncultured Acidobacteriaceae bacterium
CGATTCTTCCGCGTCAAGGTCGATGAAGAGATCGTAGATTTCGTCCAGCACTTCCTGCGGACGCGCATCGGGACGGTCGATCTTGTTGATGACGACGATCGGAAGCAGCTTGGCTTCGAGCGCCTTCGAGAGCACGTAGCGCGTCTGCGGCAGCGGACCCTCCGCCGCGTCCACCAGCAGCATCACGCCGTCGACCATCTCGAGCGCGCGTTCCACTTCGCCGCCGAAATCGGCGTGGCCCGGCGTGTCGACGATATTGATTTTGCCGCCGCCGTAGTTGATGGCCGTGTTCTTGGCGAGAATCGTGATGCCGCGCTCGCGTTCCAGTTCGTTCGAATCCATAACGCGCTCGGCCACCTGCTCGTTGGCGCGAAAGGTTCCCGCCTGGCGCAGCATGGCGTCAACGAGTGTGGTCTTTCCATGGTCCACATGGGCGATGATGGCGATATTGCGTATCGTCTGGCTCAAGACTTCAGGTTTCCTTCTTTCGGGTTGGCCGCGCGGGCTCGCGGATCTGTGAGGGGAGTCGAGATGCGCCGCACGGCGCGGCAATTCCTATTTTATCAGCCAGCGGCTGTTTGCCGAATCGTGCGCGCTCAGCATTCACGCTGCTGTATCAATGCCGCCGCTTTCATTGCGTTCATCCGGCAGGTTACACTGCTGGTGTTTATGAAAATCGCCGTTGCCAAATCTTCGCAAACTCAATTAAGCCGCCGGCTTGCACGGCAGGCACGCCCCTTCACTTTTTTGCTCGCCGTTTGCGCGCTTGCGTGCTATTTTGCGCCGCAACATGCGCGCGCCCAGGCCCCACCTTCCGCCAATCATCTGTTGATCTACGCGATCGATGTCGAAGGCGGCCAGGCTACGCTGCTTGTCGCGCCCTCGGGCGAGTCGCTGCTGGTCGATACCGGATGGGCGGGTAACAACGGCCGCGATGCCGAGCGCATTCTCTCCGCCATGCACGACGCCGGCATCAATCGCATCGATCATGTGCTGATCACGCACTATCACGACGATCACGTGGGCGGCGTGCCCAATCTGGTTGCGAAGATTGAAGTCGGCGAGTTTCTGGATCACGGCGAGAACCGCGAAGATGCAGACGATACGCGCAACAACTACGCGGCTTATCTGAAGGCCATTGCGGGCCACAAGCGGCGCATCCTGCATCCCGGCGACACGATTTCCATTGCCGGTTTGAGCGTCGTCGTCCTCACCGCCGACGGCCAGCACATTGCCGCAGTTCCCGGCATCAAGCCCGTGCCGAACCCCTGGTGCGCAAGCGAGCACGAGTGGCCGGTCGATCTCACGGAGAATGCGTACTCAAACGGCATTCTCGTCACCTACAGCCAATTCAAATTCCTCGATCTCGGCGACCTCACGGGCAAGAAAGAGGTCGCGCTCGTGTGCCCCAACAATCCCATCGGAACCGTTGACCTCTATCTGGTCACGCATCACGGCATGGACTGGTCGAACTCGCGCGCCATCGTGAACGCCATTCATCCGCGCGTAGCCATCATGGACAACGGCGCGCACAAGGCCGGGAAGCCGGCTGCGTGGCAGATCGTGCATGACAGCCCGGGCCTCATCGATCTGTGGCAACTGCACACGGCCGAGGACGCCGACGCCGCGCACAACAGTCCCGAATCGCTGATCGCCAATCCCAAGGGCGACGGCGACGGGCATGCGTTAAAGGTGGTCGCTCAGCCCGATGGAGATTTTTCCGTAACCAACACGCGTACCGGGCAGACGCGAAATTATCCGCGCAAATAACAAGAACCCATTTTCCGTTGGCCGCGAGCATTCAACTGGCATTGACATTAGGGCCGCGATCCGCCCGCTAGGATAGATGTGGACGAATCCAGGCAGCGCGTATGCAGTGCGTCCTGCCGGCATCCCATATCTATGACGCAGGCGGTTTTACTTCAGATAAGCGCGCACCAGGTCGATCAAGTCTTCTGCCAACTCGGGAGCAATCTGCTCCTTGGCGCCGTCGACCAGATGGAAGCGAATGTGCGTCTCCAGCACTTCGGCCATCAGGCTGTTGACGCCGCCGCGCACAGCGGCCAGCAGCATCAATTGATCTCCGCAGTCCTCGTGGCCCGAGAGCGTGCGCTCAACGGCGTCCAGTTGTCCGCGCAGTTTCTTCACGCGCTGCAGCAGCTTGGCTTTTTCCCGATCCTGATGCGACATGGCTCGACCTCTTTGTCTTGACAATACCCACCCGGGGTATTGTATCAACCTAGATGGGGTATCGTTGTCTCCCTGATATTTTATGCTCATCCGCCGCCCCAATCCGTGGCTCCTCGCGCTGGCTGTTCTAGCTGGTACCTTTCTGTTCACGGCGACTGTTTGCGCAGCGCAAGTCCCCGGCGACTTGCCTTTCGCGCCGGAGCCGCAGCGTGAGGCCCAGAGCGGCGAAGGCGGGCAAGCTCTGCGTGTGCCCATGGCGCATTTGAGCGGATCAATCCATTTTGAATTCGCAGCGACCGGGACCGAGTGGGCCACGCAGGAGAGCGCCGTGGGCGCAGGGCCGGCGGCGCCACTGGCATCGCAAACACTCACAATGTTTCCGCACTCTGACACATCTCCTTACTGGGTTTCCGGCCAGGCCAACAGCATATTGCAGGCGCACGGGCATTTTCATTCGCCTTACCAGGGAGCGAATAGCCTTATCAACCACGTTGAGACCAAGGCCTCTGAGGTCGCGACGCTCTACCTCGGCTATCAGTTGTGGCCCAACTCGCGCTACAACACCAACCTGATCGTCGACTTTGAAAACGCCGGTGGACGCGGCATCTCTCAGGCGCTGGGACTCGCAGGCGAGACAAACCTCGACGTAGTTCGCAATCCCACTCTCAGTTCAATGCCGTATCTTGCCCGCGGCGAGATTCATCAGATCATCGGCCTGACGGACGAAATGGTCGATCAGGATCGCAATTCTTTGGCGCTCACCACCAAAGTGCCGGCGCGCCGCTTCGAGATTCGCATTGGCAAGATGACGCTGCCCGACACCTTTGACATCAACTCGGTCGGGTCAGACAGCCACTTGCAGTTCACCAACTGGACCATCGACAACAACGGCGCATGGGACTACGCAGCCGACACGCGCGGCTACACCGTGGCTGGAATTCTGGAGTACGACGATCGCATCTGGTCGGCGCGCTATGCCATCGCGGCCATGCCGACCATTGCCAACGGCATCACCCTCGACTGGGCCCTGAGCCGCGCCAACGGCCAGAATGGGGAGTTCGAGTTGCGTAAAGGGCTCTTCGCGCCTCTGCTCAATCCGAAGCGCGAAGGCGCGGTGCGCGTCTTGAGCTATGTAAATCATGCGCACATGGGCGACTACCGCGAATCCGTCGAGCAATTTCTCGCCGGCAAGATTGGTACGCCAGACATCACTCAGACCGAGCGCTTCGACGCCGTGAAATACGGCTTCGGATTCAATACCGAGCAGGAAGTAACCGACAGTCTGCGTCTTTTTGCGCGCTTCGGCTGGAACGACGATCGGCACGAGTCCTTCGTCTATACCGAAGTCGCGCAGACGATTCTCTTCGGCGGCGATTATAACGGCCGCGATTGGCATCGCGTAAACGACAAATTAGGCGTGGCTTTCGTTTCGAACGCCATCAAGCGCGACCATCAAAACTACCTTCACTACGGCGGGCTCGGTTTTCTGCTGGGCGACGGCAACCTGACTTACGCGCGCGAGGATGTTGTCGAGTGGTATTACAACGCACACGTCTGGCACGGGCTCTACGGCACGTTGGGCGGAACCGGGATCGCGCATCCCGGATACAACTCGGACCGCGGGCCGGTCTATGTGACGACGGTGCGTGCGCACATAGACTTTTGAAAAAGACAGGGACCAAGGGAACGAGGGACCGAGGGAACAAGAAGACAGGGACCCAGGGAACCAGAAAGTTACAAGCTCATTTTCCTGCTGGTTGTTGTTGTTGTCCCTGCTGCTGCGCGGGCAAGTTGTAGATCACTTCGCCGGGCTTGGCGTAATGCAACTTTTCCCGCGCCTCGCGCTCGATCGCCTCTGGATCCGACTGCAGGTGCTGGTTCTGCTGGCGCATCGCAGCGTTTTCCTGCTGCAAACTCCTGATCTCCTGCTGCAAGGCGCGGTCTTCGGCCCGCTTCTGCTGCCACACCGAGATGCCGTGCTTGCCGTAGATCACGTGCCAGGTCACCAGCAGCGCCAGACCCACGGCGACTACCGTTCCCGCCGGCCGCCACAGCCGTTGCGCCCAGTGAAGGGCACGCTTGCCGAGCGGCATTGGTGCTCGCTCGGGAGGTTTCGAATTCATCTGTGCCTTTTCTTCCGGCATCGTACCTCGATCAGTTCAGAACAAATTTTTCGGCCGCCGCGCGCAGGGCTTGCATCTGGTTCTCGTTGCGCGCCTCGGAATAGGCCCGCACCACCGGCTCGGTTCCCGATAGCCGGTAGCACACCCACGAGCCATCGTCCAAAATCAGCTTCAGCCCGTCGGTCCGCACCACACTCGCAACTTTGCGCCCGCCCAACTCCGTGGGATCGGCCTTCAACTTCTCAGTGAACGCGGTCTTCTGCGCCGCGGTCAAGTGGAAGTTCTCTCTAACGGGATAGAAGGAACCAACCTTGGCAAAAAGCGCCTGCAATTGCGCGCCCAGGCTGGTGCCGCGCGTGGCTACCATCTCTGCCATCAGCAGACCCGCAAGCACGCCGTCCTTCTCCGGCACATGGCCGCGAATGGTGAGGCCCGCAGACTCCTCGCCGCCAATTGCGATCTTATCCTCGATGATCAGCTCGCCGATGTATTTGAATCCCACCGGTGTTTCATAGAGCGGCACTTTGTGATAATCGGCCAGCGCGTTGATCAGGTTTGTCGTCGCCACGCTCTTCGCCACGCCGTTTTTCCAGCCGCGCGTCTCCACCAGATAGTCGAAGAGGAGCGCAATCACGTAATTGGGCTGGATGAATGTGCCGTCGCCATCCACAATGCCGAAACGATCGGCATCGCCGTCAGTGGCAATCGCAATCGCCGCGCCGATTTCTTTCATTTTTCTCTTTGCGTCGCCCAGTAATTCGTCAGAGGGCTCAGGCGCATGTCCGCCGAAGAGCACGTCGCGGTAATCGTGCACGGTTTCGACCGTTACGCCAGCTTCGCGCAGCAGATCCGAGGCATAGCCGCGCCCCGCGCCCCAGAACGGATCGTAGACCACCTTGACGCCCGACTTGGCGATGGCTTTCAAATCGACCAGCTCAGCCAGACGCTTCAGAAACGAGGGCTTCACGTCAACGGTTTCAAATTTTTCCCCTGAGGGGCTGGGAACGCCGCCGGCTCCGCTGCTTGCCAGTCTTGCCGCCGCAGCTTCAATCTGCTTTGTTGCCTCGGGCAGCGCCGGTGCGCCATCGGGGGTCGAGTACTTGATGCCGTTGTACTCCGGCGGATTGTGAGAGGCAGTAAAGTTGATGGCGCCCGAGGTCTTGAGCGTGCGAACTGCGTGCGCGATGGCAGGCGTGGGCGCGGCTTCGGGAATCACAATCGGCGTGACGCCCGCCGCGGCGAGCACTCGTGCCGCCTCAGCCACAAAACTCTCGCCCAGGAAGCGCGGATCGCGACCCACAAGGACGCGGTGCGGCGCCGGAAGGGTTTTTACAAACTCGGCAATGCCGCCCACCGCCAGGCGGATATTGGCCACCGTAAATTCGTCCGCAACAATCGCCCGCCAACCCGAAGTGCCAAACTTGATCGCCGTCCCCATGGCTTTCTCACCCTCGTTTCCGAACAGTCTGCCGCAAAGTCCATACTGCATGACAGCGCCGGGATCGGCAAGCGCGCACATCGCCGTGGGGTTCGCATTCTCAGACGACTAGCGCCTTGCGCCTCGGCGTGCATGACATGAATGGCGATCAGGTGGGCGCGCTCGATATTCCCGTCAACCGGATCAATCTGAACCGCGGCGCTGCCCAATCGGCGAGCGGGCCGGCCCGTTGGGAAATTCGGCCGGTTTGAGCTTACATTGTTTGCAGCAGTTTATCTTCGATGCTTATTTTGAGGAGGAGCCTTATGCTCGAATTCAGCTCAACCGCTCGCATCGTGATAACCACCGTCGTCAGCCCCGAGGAAGCGGCGCGTCTTGGCCGCACGCTGGTGGAGGAGCGGCTGGCCGCATGCGCGACGCTGCTACCCGCGGCGCATTCCATTTACCACTGGAAGGATCAGATCGAGTCCTCGGTTGAATGCCTGCTGCTGCTGAAAACCGCCGCCGATCGGCTAACGGCTCTCGAAGCCCGCCTTCACGAACTCCATAGCTACCAAACGCCTGAGTTTCTGGTGCTTGCGGTGGAATCCAAGCAGCAATACGATGGTTTAAGTGTACGCAGCATAAC
>CAVXOO010000409.1:0-3967 GCA_963762945.1 uncultured Acidobacteriaceae bacterium
TAAAAACGCGAGCGCATCCGCGGCTTTGCGCGCGCTATCGCCGAGCAGGAGATCGAGCTGCTGCCCGGCGTAGCGGAAACGCTGGCCGATTTGGCCCAGCGGCACCATCTCATCCTGATGACCAAGGGCGACCACGCAGAACAGGCCGACAAGCTGGCGCGATCGGGGCTGGCCCAGTATTTTGCCGCCGTCGAAATTGTCGCCGAGAAGGACCCTCCAACTTACCGTGACGTTGTCGCTCGCCACAACATTACCGCGCATAGCGCCTGGATGATCGGCAACAGCCCCAAAAGCGACATCAATCCCGCGCTCGCCGCTGGATTGCACGCAGTTTTTCTCTTCCACCCGGACACGTGGGTCCTGGAACACGCCGCAGTCGACGCTGCGCCCGAAGGCCAACAACTTATCGAGCTCGACGCATTCGCGAAATTGAAGGAGGTCTTTTGAAAACGGAGCGCTCAGCCTTGCAAACTTTTCTTCTCGCCGCGGGATTTGCCGGAGTTATCTTCATCACCGTTTTTGTAGCGCTCGGCCTGTTTGCTCCCGGCTATAACTCGGTCCGCGAAACCATCAGCGCGATTGAGTTCACCACGCTGGGCCTGGCTCAACGCGCCAACTTCCTGGTGTTCGGCCTGCTTCTATTCGCCTTTGCCGTAGGCCTGCGCCGGGAGCTCGCTGGCGGCCGCGGCGCTTTTCTCATTCCGTTTTTTCAGGCGGTGGGGGGCATTGGCGTTATCGGCGATGCCATCTTCATCCACGACCCACTGCATATGGATTTTGACCTTGTCGCGTTCAACTCCGGCCTGCTGGTGCTTTTCCTTTTCGCATGGCGATTTCGGCGCGAGCCCAGTTGGAAAGGCTGGACTACCTATTCGATCGTCTCGGGCTTCGTGATGATGGCGTTCCTCGCCGCATTCGGATTCGCCAGCCACCATGGCGGCCCCGCAGGATTCATGGAGAAACTGGCAGCCAGCACACGGTCGCTCTGGTCCGCTCTCTTCGCTATCAGGCTTCTGGCGGGAAAATCTCTCGGGAATGGTCCGAACCGGCCGTCTCCTGGGGATTGAGAGCGGGCGCCCTTTGCCCACCACCCCATCGGGCGCTGGCTCCGCCGCATGTGAGAAACTGAAAGAGCAGAAGTTCTCGGCGGGCTAGCGGTATGTTGCCCCCACACCCGACTTCAACGAGTTGGAACAGGCACGTGCGGCACGCGCCGCGCAGGGGCCCGCGCCGCGCCAGAAGCCGAGCAGGAAACCGACAAAAATGATTAGCGTCAGCAACGTCAGCATGCGCTACGGCTCGAAGATCCTCTTCGAAGACGTCTCCACAGCCTTCACGCCGGGACGGCGCTACGGATTGACCGGACCGAACGGCGCCGGCAAGACCACTTTCATGAAAATCCTGACCGGCGAACTGGAGCCGCAAAAAGGCACCGTGGTGCGTCCGCGCAAACTGGGCGTGCTGCGCCAGGATCAGTTTGCCTTTGACGCCTACCGCGTCATTGACACCGTGATCATGGGCAACAAACCGCTGTGGGCGGCACTCGAAGAGCGCGATCGCATCTATGCCAAGCCCGAGATGACGGACGAAGATGGCATGCGCCTGGGCGAGCTCGAAGGCACCATTGGCGACGAGGACGGCTACACCGCCGAGAGCGACGCCGCCGTGCTGCTCGACGGCCTGGACATTCGCGAATCCCTGCACGAGCGCAAGATGAGCGAGTTGCAGGGCGGGCAAAAGGTGCGCATACTTCTGGCGCAGGCGCTCTTCGGCAAGCCGCAGGCGCTGCTGCTCGACGAGCCGACCAACTATCTCGATCTCGATTCGATCCACTGGGTGCAGGATTTTCTGGCCAACTACGACGGCACGCTGATCGCGATCTCGCACGACCGGCACTTCCTCAACTCCGTCACCACGCATACCGCCGACATCGATTACCAAACCATCATCACCTACACGGGCGGCTACGACGATATGGTGATGGCTAAGACGCAGATTCGTTCGACGCTCGAGGCGCAGATTTCGCAGCGCGAAAAGAAGATTGCGCAGCTCAACGATTTCATCGCGCGTTTTGCCGCGGGCACGCGTTCGAGCCAGGTGACGAGCCGGCGCAAGGAAGTGGAGCGCCTGCAGACCAACGAGCTGGCGCGCTCGAACATCGCGCGCCCTTACATCCGACTCGACCAGACGCGGCCCAGCGGCAAACATGTTCTAGAGTTCAAGCACCTGACGAAGTATTACGGCGAACTGGAAGTCATCGATGGCTTTACCGCCAACATTCTGCGCGGCGAAAAAATCTGCCTCATGGGCCGCAACGGCGCGGGAAAAACCACGCTGCTCAAGTCTCTGCTGGCCAATTATCCGGGCCTTGCCGACAAGGATTTCACGCTCGACTCCGGTTCGGTCTTCTGGGGCCACGAGGCGCAGGTGGGCTACTTTCCCCAGGACGTGGGTGCGACCATTGTGCCCGGACTGACGGTTGCCGATTGGCTGCACCAGTGGAACCCCGCTGCGCATGTCGAAGACATTCGCGGCATTCTGGGGCAGATGCTCTTCAGCGGCGAAGAGGGCTCGAAACCGACGAAGGCGCTCTCCGGCGGCGAGCAGGCGCGGCTCGCTTTTTGCAAACTGATTCTGACCAAGCCAAATATTCTCATCTTC
Source organism: uncultured Acidobacteriaceae bacterium (assembly GCA_963762945.1). Lineage (GTDB taxonomy): Bacteria > Acidobacteriota > Terriglobia > Terriglobales > Acidobacteriaceae > Telmatobacter. The sequence goes on from CAVXOO010000409.1 coordinate 2,662, forward strand.
GACGAGCCGACCAATCATTTGGACCTGGAATCGATCAATGCGCTCAACATTGCGCTGCAGCGCTACGAAGGCACGGTGCTCTTGGTGACGCACGACCACGATCTTATCGACGAAGTTGCTACGCGGTTGTGGGTCTTTCACGAGAAAGAGATTGAAGACTTCCAGGGGCCTTACGTGGAGTGGAAGGGCAAGCACAATTAGTACGGTATCTTGGTGGTTTTTGTTGTCGTGCCGATGATCTTGGGTGCCCCGGTCTAGCTTTCGAGACTTGGGATACTAGAGAACTCCGCAGGGCCATCTTTGAAACAGATATCTGGCGTCCGAAGAGCCTGCCTGTCGAACGATTGTGCAAAGTATCGTCCCCAATTCGCAGAACCCTATGCCAGTTTTGTCGCGTAAGAAGCGCTGGCTGAGCTATGCCCAAATCTTCGGCCTAACCTTAGCCGCGACGGCGGTGATGATGCTCTGCCCCTGCGATACGGTCGGCATTCACGACTACAAAGCAATTTCCCTGGTAGCCTTTGCTGCCCTCTTCGCAATGGCCGCCGCGTACCTGGTCTTTCGCCGCATGCGGCGCGATTCGGGAACCACCGGATTCCTGCGAGCGGTGATCGCCCTCGCCATCGTGGGAGTGAGCGTGTACGCGGAACTCCTTATAGCGATGGAGATCGTTGCGAGGATGGCCAGTTGACGGTAGTTACTGCAACGGGCCCTACGTCTGCACTGGCTCATCGAAATAGATCAATCGTTATCGATCAATCATTCTGACGAGAGGGCATGAGCCGGCGATGAAGGCCTGCTGCTTGGAGCCCTCATGGCTCCGGGGCCATCGCTCTGACCGAACCAGTTATCTGGGTGCGACCTCAGAAGCTAAACCTCCCGGTCAGTTCGAGACTCCGCGGCCCGGCGCCTTCCGCTGTTTGCAGCGCCGTGATCGACCCGAAACCTGCCGAATCCGCCTGCATGTTGGGCGGCTCGTAGTTGCGACGGTTGAAGACGTTCGCGGCTTCGACGCTGAAGCGAAAGCTGGTCTGATCCTTGAGTTGAACAGCTTTCTCAAGCGAGAGCGAGAAGTTGGCCGTGCCGGGGCCGACTACGCTGCCCACCGACGCGTTGCCAAAGTAACCGCGATTGTCCGCCGGAATGGAGAAGGCTGCGCCGTTGAGCCATTGGCTCGTGGTGCGATTGGCAGGATAAATCTGCGCGCCAGGCACAACGTCCGTGCGCGTGAGGCCCACGGTCGTCAGGATATTGGTTCCGGCCGGATCGGTGGACTGCTCGAAGGGCGTGAGGAACGGGCCGGTTT
>CAVXOO010000410.1:0-7918 GCA_963762945.1 uncultured Acidobacteriaceae bacterium
AGGGCACGGGAATCACTTGATGGCGGCCCAGGTTGCCAACGTAGCCCAGCTCAATCATGAGATCGTTGCGCGGCTGGTATTGGAGGTTCAGCGTGAAGTTGATGCTGTAGGGCAATTTGTTGGCGCGATTGTAGACGCCGAGAATGAAGGGTTGCTGCGCATTGGAACCCGTCACAGTGCCATCGATAATCTGGGCGGCATTGGGCAGATAGTTTGCCACGTCAGAGGCTTTTGGATTGGACGGGCCAGGGCCGAGCGTAGGGCCCCATGGAGTTGAGAGAGTGTAGTCTCCGCCCGTGGGCGGCGTGAAATAGTCTCCGCCGCAGATCGGAATGTAGTTCAGGTAAAGGTAGGTTGGGTCAGCGGCCTGGAAGGATGAGGAGTAAGGGCAGTGCTGTTGGGTCACGAACGGAGGCGATTGCATGATGCCGAATGGGCCGCCTTGCACTTCGCCTGCAGCGAATCCCGGCGAGAGATAGGTGAACAACTCGCCGCGGTCGTAGTAGAAACCGCTGCCGCCGCGCACCACAAACTTGGAGTGGAAATAAGAAGGCTGCCAGGCAAAGCCGAAGCGCGGCGCAATGCCCCATTGGCGTCCGGTGAGCGTGGTTTTGCTCACGCCCTGGCTTCCATTCTTGTTGTTGCCCGCGATGATGAAGCCGGAGCTGGTAATGGTGTCGGAGGCAGCAGAGTAGCTGTATTGCGAGGGATCGAAGTTGAATAGGTTGCCGTTTTTCTCGGTCAGGCCGCCGTTCCAGTCGTAGCGCACACCGCCGGTAATGCTCAGAGTCGGGGTCACCTGGAACTTGTCCTGCACAAACATTCCGGTTTCATTGGCGCGGAAATAGCGATTGGCGTTGCCCTGCAGATAAGTTGTCGCTGTAAAGTTCTGCGTGGAGTAAGGCGTGACCCAGTTATTGGCGAACGCCACCATGTCCGGCGAGGCTACCATGCCGGTGCCGGTGCGGCGATCTCGCAAATTCAACTGTGTATAAGCCCAACTGCCGCCGAAGCTGACTGCATGGCGTCCTTTGGTCCAGATGGCTGTGCCCGAGGGCTCGATGCGGTTCTGGAAGACGCCGGTGTTTTCGGCCTGGTATTCGGCATCCGGGCCGATGGAAAGCGAAGGTGCGACGAGGCCGTAGAGCCTGCCGGTTGACTTGTCGTAATCGTCGCCGATCGCGTCGTTGATGGTGAAACCGGGAAAGTAGCTCCCGAAGCTGGAAGTCATACCTGCCGCCGGTGTTCCCGCTTGGCCGGGCGCCCAGGGCTGATCGTTGGTGGCGTAGGTTTTCTCGCGCAGAACGCCAATCGTCTCCGAGATGCTCAGGCTAGAACCGATGGTCTGGACGTTGTTGAGCGAACCCAACTGCGAGCCGGTGTCCATGTGCCCGGTAAATCCCGGCACATTCGAATAGGCATAGGGCGAGGCTCGAGGGATCGTGCTGATAGTAGTATTTGGCGGCCAGGATGTCCTTTGAACTGACGTTCCAGTCGAGGTCGGCGACCGCCTGGTCGGAGGTGAAACGCGACGTGCCGGGGAGAAATGCGTTATAGGGCGAGTACACGTTGGGATCGGCGTTGGGGAGTGGGCTCGGAATCAGATAGTTTCCCGGTTCGCCCGGCAGAGCCGGAGCCGTGAACAGAGCGTAGCCAACCGGGTTTGTAGCCGCGCTGAAATTTGCGACGCCGATGCCTGAAAAGCCTTCGTTCGCCGACCAATTGCTATTCACAACATCCGTCAGGTTCGCAGCGCCACGGTTGGTTGCGGCCAATCCCGGCGGCACGTCGAGAAGTTCGTCGCCGGTCTCCTGGTCGGAGATGTGCAGGTGCTGGTAGCCGACAAATCCGAAGAGCTTATCTTTGATGATTGGTCCGCCGATGTCGCCGCCAAGAATATAGCGATGCAGTTGGGGATTCTTGTCGGCAGCGGGAATATTGTCGTCCTTCTTGAAGAAGAAAGGCGCGGCGTTGATCCAGTTGGTTCCGCGATGGGCGTAGACGCCGCCGTGGAACTGGTTGGTTCCCGACTTGGTGCTCATGTCGATGTGCGCGCCGGAGCTCGAGCCTTGCTGAGCGTCGTACATCGAAGCGTTGACGCGCACTTCGGCGATGGTCTCGGGCGCAGGCGTGGGGATGGCGTTGCCGATCGACAGATAGACCGAAGCGGCGCTGGGCACCACGCCGCCGGCTGCGTTGTTGGCTTGGCCGGTGTTGTTGGAGACGCGGAAGGAGTCGACCTGGCTGGTGCTTTTGCCGTTAAAAAGATTGCTGGCGTCAACGCCGTTCACCAAAAACGCATTTGAAGTATCGCGCTGGCCGTTGGCCCAGATTGGCGCGTTGCCCAGGCCGGAGTTGGAGCCGGTGCCGCCGGGCAGCTCCGCATTCACACCGGGCGAGAGGATCGCCAGGCCGGTAAAGCTGCCGGTGGGCAAGGGCACGTCGTCGATTTGCTGGGTTTCCATCACGTAGCCGTTCGTGGTGTCCACGGCGTTCATCAGCGGTGCGGCTTCCACTTCGACGGTCGTCGATGTTTCACCCACTTTGAGCGAGGCGCCCACGGTTGCGGTGCGATCGGCCTGCACTGTGATGTGCGGCGTCTTCTGCACCTGGTAGCCAGTGGCGGAAAAGGTGAGCGTGTAAACGCCGATGGGCAGGTTGACGAAACTGTAGCTGCCGGAGCCGTTGGTCTTGGTGGCGCGGGTAAGCGAGGTGTGCTCTTCGATTACCGTGACAGCGACGTTAGGAATCACGCCGCCGGAGGCATCGGTGACCTCGCCGGTGATTCCGCCCAGAGTCTGCTGGGCGTTGAGCGGCTTGTTTGAGCAGACGGCCACCGCCGCGATCGCGAGCAGAACAACGATACAGATGAAGGATTTACGAATGCAGTGTGTCAATGGACTGACCTCAAAAGCAAGAATTTCCCAGTGAGATTCTGTGATTTCAAACAAGTATTTGAACTAATTGTGAGTTCCGGCGTTTGTGCGCTCTTGGACTGCAAAACTGAAAATTAGGATTGCGAACGAAGATTGTTGAAAGGCTTGAATCTCAAGACTGCGTGGATAAGTAGGATCATAATGTTTGCTGCATAAAAATCCAGTAAGGATTTGGCTTAATTTGCGCGGTTTGGGACGCGCTTTCCACAGAACTTCAGCGATTTGCACACAGGATCCGCCGCACTCCATAGAAGGTCAGTCCCAAGGCAATGTAAACGGCATAGATGTAAGGAATGCGCGCGTGCACGGCATCGGACGCGGAGTTGAGATCGAAGATTGCGATGAGAACGATGAGGATGACGGTGAGAACGCTGACAGCGGCCAGCATGTGCGAATGCCTGCCGAGTGCACGCCGCGCGAAGGGCAATGCAATCGCCACGAGCGCATAGGCGGTGAGAAAACCAAAGACTGAAAGCGAGCCGAACAGGTCGTACATCGTGGAGCCGGTGGCGTGGCTAAGGGCAAAGCCTGCCGTCGCGGCGAAGATGAGCGCGGTCGAGAAAACAATTGCAGGCCCCGGAGTTCCATGCCGCTGATTGGTGCGCTCGAATGCCGCGGGCAATAGCTTATCGTGAGCCATGCGCAGAAGCACGCGCGCGGCGGCCGTGGAGCAGGCCAGCACACAGGCGAACATGCTGATGAATGCGCCGCAATCGATGGCCACGCCGAGCGGCGCAACGCCGGCCTTTGCGGAAAGCAGATGCAGCGGGCTGGTGCTATCGCTGAGCGCCGTGGATTCGCCGCGGAAGCCCACCACCTCAGAGTAGGCGCAGAGCATGAAGAAGACGCCGGCCAGCAGCGCGCACTGCAGCACTGCGCGGGGAATGGTCTTGAGTGGTTCGCGGGTCTCGCCGCCCAGGGTAGTGGCGCTTTCAAATCCTGCAAAACTAAAGATGGAGAGCACCAGTGCCGGTCCCAGGCCTTTGAAGGAAATGCCTCGCAGCCGGAATTGGCTGGTGTCGAAGTGCAGTCCTATATGGATAGGTAGCAGGATGAGCACGGCCGCGATCAAGCTGACGGAGACGACTTCAATCCAAAGCATGACTTCTGCCGACAGTTTGACGTCGCGATAGGCAATCGAGCCCGCGGCCAGACAGACCAGCGCAAGCGTGGGAATGGCCGGCGGCGCCGAATGCAGGAACTGTTGCGAAAGCACGGTAGCGTAGTAGAGAGCGCCGCCCGCGACCGATGCGCCCGTGGCCAGATAGGCGAGCAGCAATCCCCATGCGGCGGCGACGCCGAAGACCGGCGGCAAAGTATCCGCCGTGTAACTGTAGAGCGAACCCGGCGAGGCGGAGAGCTTAGCGAAGCGGCTGACGCAGAAGCCAACTAAGAGCATGACTCCCGTGGCCAGCAGATAGACGAACCACGTGGCGTTTCCCGCCAGAGCAAAGACCAGCGGGATGGTGAGCGACGCTGAAGTGCTGGGCGCCATCGCCGAGACGGACTGCGCCAGAGTTTCAACCGGGCCCAGCACGCCCGCGCGCAAACCGTAGCTTTCGTTTGAGTCGGCTTCTCGATACACTTTGCCTTCTGGGTTGGTTGTTTCGGTCACGTGCTTGCCTTTTTATTGTCTGCCTTTACATTACCGTGTCGTGACCGATAAGCACGAGGTCGATTGAGCCGATGCGTGCGGAGAAATGACGGCGGAGAAGGGAAGAGTGATCGAGCAAGATTCGAGAATAATCCCGCGCGCAGCGAACCGTAGTCGCAGACCGGACACGACGCCTCGCGGCAGCAAACGGAATTCCGGTCCAGCGCAACTTCCGCAGCTACTTGCGCAGTCGGGCCAGCAGGTCCTGGGGATGGACGGGTTTGGCGAGGATATCGAACTCGTACCCGTCCTTGCGCGCCTTTTCCAGTAGATCGGCGGTGGCGGCCTGGCCGGAGAAGAGCAGAATCTTGATCCCCGGCAGCAATGCGCGCATGCGGATTGCGGCATCGATTCCATTCACGCCGCCCATGATCACGTCGGAGATGAGCATCTCCGGCTGAAAGCTCTCGGCAAGCTCGAGCGCCTTCTCGCCGGAATAAACGGCGCGCGCCTCAAAGCCGCTCTGGTTCAGGATCATGGCCAGGGTATCGGCGATAACCGGCTCGTCATCCGCTACCAGAACCTTTGGTTTGCTCGTGGTCGTGGGCATACTCTCCTCGGCGCATGGGGATCAAAAAAATCGCAACGGATTGCTTTCTGCCGCGCGAAATTGCAGCCATCCGGCCGCACATTTCCATGCAGCAGGAGTGCTACGCTTAAGTAGTGTAATGCACGGCGCTTCCTCCCGATCCAGAGCCATGGGGGGAGCCTGAGGGACCGGCCAGCGGCAGTCTTCCCGGCGGCCGGAGCCGCGTTCACCACGAATCCATTTTTCATCCTTATACTGTCAGGAACTGGCTGCACACCAGCCAGGAATTCCCCGCCGGAGAATCTTTGAGATGCAGGAAACGGCCAGCCCAACCCAGACACTCGACGCCCCTGTGGCTGCCGACGCAATCATCCGCGCCGAGAAGATCGAGAAGTACTACGCGCAACCGAGCCAGAACCGCATTCAGGTGATTTCGGCGACGGATTTGAGCATCGTGCCCGGCGAGATTCTCGCTTTGCTCGGTCCTTCGGGATCGGGCAAATCCACTATGCTGCGCATGCTTACTGGGCTCTCTACGCCGTCGGCTGGCCAGGTGTATTGGCACGGCAAGCCGATCGCCGAGTCCGAAATCAATGTTTCGATCGTATTCCAGAGCTTCGCGCTCTTTCCCTGGCTAACGGTGCTTGAAAATGTCCAGGCGCCGCTCGAGGCACGCGGCGTGACGCCCGCGGAACGCCACGAGCGCAGCATGAAGATGCTCGACATGGTTGGTCTCGACGGTTTTGAGGCGGCGTATCCCAAGGAGCTTTCCGGCGGCATGCGGCAGCGCGTGGGTTTTGCGCGCGCCCTGGTGGTCGAGCCTGAAGTGCTCTTCATGGATGAGCCGTTCTCCGCGCTCGACGTGCTGACCGCCGAGAATCTTCGCAGCGAGCTGCTGGAGTTATGGGCGAAAAAGACCATGCCTACCAAGGCGGTCTTCATCGTGACGCACAACATTGAAGAGGCGGTATTGCTGGCCGACAGGATTATCGTGTTGGGCCGCAATCCCGGCCACATCCGCACCGACTTCCGCGTCCAGCTTGCGCAGCCGCGCGACCGCAAGTCGGAGGGCTTCACGCAACTGGTGGACTACATTTACAAAGTGCTGACCAAGCCGGATACAGAACCGGCCGCCGCTCCCGGCCAGCAACTTGCGCCTGCCGTGCGCGATCAGCGACAGATGCACTATCAGATGCTGCCTCACGCGCGGCCGGGCGGCATAGCCGGATTGCTCGAACTGCTCCTCGACAAGGGCGGGCGCGACGACATCTACCGCCTCGCCGACGATCTGGCCTTCGAGATCGACGATCTGTTGCCTATTGTGGACGCCGCGCAACTGCTGGGATTCCTCAAGGTCGAGGATCGCCGTCGTCGTCGCCGACGGTCGAACTCAAGGTTTTGTTGGCGAGGAGGAGCTGCTTCGCAACGCTCTACCGACGTGCTGCTGGCGGCGGTTGTGTGGTCGCCTGGAGAAAGCAATCACGCAGCAACTTTTTTTTTTTTTTTTTTTTTTTTTTTTTGAAGATTTTAATTTTTCAAGGATGATGGGGGGGGGGGGGGGGGGGGGGGGGGGGGGGGGGGGGGTTTTGTGGTGTAGTGGTTTTTTTTTTGTGTGTGTGTGTGGGTGCTTGAATGGATGTGTGTGTGTGTGTCGGATCCTTGATCGTCTTCCACCACTGTAGTAGCTCCACCCTTCTAGCTTGACCTTGGCTGACCTTCTGTTGGATTTGCTGACTTCGGCCTTCCTCCATCACTCCGGTTGTGCCAATGATCATCGGCCTGAACGATGCGCGTGCTGGATTCCAGATTAATCATTTTTTTTTGATGGTGTCGCAGATAGCTCACTTCGTTACTGGCCATCAACTCGGCATTGAGATGGCCGTGATCCTGCTCATCTTCACCGGCCAGGTGTGGAACCTCGCCTTCAGCTTCTACTCTTCACTTATCAAAACCATCCCACGCGAGATGCTTGAGGCGTCGCGGTCTCCGCTTCCCGGCTGGCAGCGCTTCTGGCAACTGGAGATGCCGTTTTCCGCCATCGGCCTGGTGTGGAACTCGATAATCTCGGTAGCCGGCGGCTCGTTACGCGCTCCATCTTTTGCGAAACCTTCCACCACATGGGCAATGGGGATTTTCAGCTCCCCGGCCTGGGCAGCTACATCTCCGAGACCGCGACCTACAGCAACGCGTGCACTGCTGGCTGGAATCGCGGCCGTGATTCTGATCGTCAAGGAGACTGCCACCGATAGGCTTTCTATGGCGGCCGCTCATCACCTGAGCAACAAGTTAAGTTTGAGCAGGGGGAGTCGGCCGATCAGGTCACTTCGCCCATCCTCGCACTCCTGCGCCGCTCCAAGATTATTCAAACTTTGCCGGGGCGCATCTGGAATCGCGTCGAGGAGCCGGTCTATCGCCATATGGCGCAAAGCAAGGAGTGCCGCGTGGTGCGGGCGCTCGATGAGCTGGCCAGGAAACCCTCTCCGATTCTGTGGGCGGTGGCAATGGCGGGTCGGAATCGGTGCGGTCGGCCGCACAGGCCATGCTCCTGCTCGGACCGTGACCTGGGCCGATCTGCGCCTGTTGCTCGAAGGCGCTGCTGCAACTTTTCTGCGCGTCAATGTTTCGCTCATCATCTCCGCTGCATCGACCGTCCTCTAGGCGTAAGTATCGGCCTTAAGCCGCGGCTGGCGCGTTTTTTTCAGCCGCTGGCGCTGGTCATGGCTTCGGTTCCGGCAACCGCATTCTTCCCCATCATTCTCATGGCGCTGGTGCGCATCGGCGGCGGCCTCAGCAATACAT